>NZ_JBMDJV010000019.1:0-106854 GCF_057809375.1 Aquitalea sp. FG25 | reverse complement strand
CGGTGATGCTGTAAGCCGTCGTCTGGCTGCTGACATTACCGGCTGCGTCGGTGGCAGTGGCCTGGATGCTGTGGCTGCCGTCAGCCAGGGCCGCAGGCAGTGTATAGCTCCACGCGCCGCTGCCATTGGCGGTGGCCGTACCTACTGCCGTGCCGTCAACGTATACCATCACCGTACTGTTGGCTTCGGCACTGCCTTGTACCGTCGGCGTGGTGTTGTTGGTGATGCCGTCGCTATGGCTGCTGCCGCTGTCAGTGGCGGTGCTCAGGGCCAGGCTGCCGGGAACGGCAGGCGCGCTGGTGTCTATCTGCACGGAATAGCCGGAGGAGACACTGCTGCTCACGCTACCGCTCGTTGCCATTGCGGTAATGGCATGGCTGCCGTCACCCAGGCTGGATGCCAAGGTGTAGCTCCAGGCACCGCTGCCATTGGCCGTGGTCGTGCCGACACTGAGGCCATCCACATATACCGTCACCGTGCAGCCGGCCAGTGTGGTACCGGTCACGGTGGGGGTGTTGTTACGGGTAATACCGTCCGTGCTGCTGTCACCGGTATCGGTGGCGGTGGTCAAACCGCTGACAGTTGGGGCCGGCAACTGGATGGCTATGCTACGGGTGGCTGCGGTGCTGTTTGTTGTTCCGTCGTTGACCAAGAAACTGATGGTGCGGGTGGCAGTGCTGGCGCTGCTGGCGGTGTCATTGTAAGCCACCGCCCGGAGTGCAGCCTGCCATTGCGCCAATGTAGCCGTTGCGCCGCTGGAGGTCAGCGTCAGTACGCCGGTACCGCCATTGTAGCTGGCGGTAATATTGCCCATGGTGCTGCCATTATTGGTGAAGGCCAGCACATCTTCACCACTTTGAAAATTACCGTTGATGAATACCGTGGCGGATGCCAGCGCGGTGTTGTCGCGGTCAGAAAGCGTGATGCCAGCGTCAACCACCACCGGAGTCGGCGTGCTGCTGAGCATGTAGCTGCCATTGCCGCTTGTCGTGGTGACAATCGGTGTTTGATCGGTAGCTGTCACGGTAACCGCGCGCGTCGCCACGGTGCTGTCTTTGCTGCCATCGTTGACACTGAAACTGATGGTACGCGTGGCGCTGTTGGGTGTGATGGCGCTGTCGGTATAAGTGATGGCGCGCAAAGCAGCTTGCCACTGCGCCAGCGTGGCCGTGGCACCGCTGGAACTCAGTGTCAGTACCCCGGTGCCACTGTTGTAACTGGCACTGATATTGCCGTAAGTGGAGGCGTTGGTATTGCTGAATGCCAGTACATCTTCAGCACTGTGGAAGTTACCGGTGATGGCAACGGTGGCGCTGGCCAGCGTGCTGTTGTCCAGGTCGGATACGGTAATCCCGCTATCCACCGTGACTGGTGTGGAGGTGACGTTATTACCTGCAGTGAAGGCAGCACTGCCACCGCTGGCGGTGACGATGGGGGTTTGATCGGTAGCCGTTACGGTCACCGTCTTGGTTGTCGCCGCGCTGTTCTTGGTACCGTCACTCACCACGAAACTGATGGTGCGGCTAGCCGTATTGGGTGTGACCGCACTATCGGTGTAATTCACCGCACGCATGGCGGCCTGCCACTGGGCGAGTGTGGCCGTTGCCCCGCTGGAAGTCAGCGTCAACACCCCGGTACCCGCGTTGTAGCTGCCAACGATATTGCCGTAGGTGATGGCGCTGGTATTGGTAAAGCTCAGTATGTCTTCGCCGCTGTGGAAATTGCCGGTGATGGATGCCGTGGCGCTGGCCAGTGTGCTGTTGTCCAGATCGGACAAGGTGATGCCGCTGTCCACCACCACCGGAGTGGAGGTGGTGTTGTCGCCAGCAGTGAAGGCGCTGCTGCCGCCGCTGGTGGTGGCGATTGGGGTTTGATCGGTGGCGGTTACGGTTACGGTGCGGGTGGCCACGGCGCTGTTGTAACTGCCATCATTCACCTGAAAGCTCACCGTGCGGGAGGCAGAATTTGGCGTCACCGCAGTATCGGTGTAAGTCACTGCGCGCAAAGCCGCCTGCCATTGCGCCAAGGTTGCGCTACCACCGCTGGAGGTCAGCGTCAGCACCCCGGTACCCGCGTTGTAGCTGCCAACGATATTGCCCATGCTACTGCCGTCGTTGCTAAAAACCAGCACGTCCTCGCCGCTGTGGAAGTTGCCGGTAATGGACACCGTGCCGCTGGCCAGCGTGGGGCTGGCGTTGTCAGTCACACTAATATTGCCGTCCACTACCACCGGTGTGGATGCGGCATTGTCACCGGCAGTAAAGGCTGCACTGCCGCCGCTGGGGGTCAGCACGGGTACCACCGCCACGTTAACGGTAGAGGCCAGCGCCAGTACGGTGGTATCGACGCCACCATTGCTGGTGCCACCGTTGTCCCTGACGCTGGTCAGCGTTACCACGCGGTTGCCGGCGGTAGGACTGCCGCTACTGTCACGGTAACTGATGCCGCTAACCACGCTGGCTGCGGTGCTGCCGGAAATGCCGCTGCTGTTGATGGTCACCGTGGCGGTGCCAGCACTGAGCGATACGGTGACGCTCAGGCCGTTGCCGCTGGAGGTCAGCGAATTGCCATTGTTCAAGGCCACGCTGCTGCCGTCTATGGACAGAATTTCGTTACTGCCGTCATGCAGGCCGGACACGGTCAGGGTTAGTTGAATAATGCTCTGGCTGGATTCCACCGCACTGATGCTGGTGCCACTGAACACGGTTACTGCGGACCCGCCCATGGAAAAAATGGGATTGCTGGCGCTGGTGCTTGCAGTGGGCGCATCGTTCACCGCCACCACTCCTAGCGTTACATTGCCGGAGCCGGTACCGCCGCGACCATCGTTAACGCTGACATTGATGGTGCGGGTGGCCGTGCTGGGATCATTGCTGCTGTTGTCGTAAGTCAGCGCCGCCGCCAGGGTGCTCACCCGAGCCGCCGTGGCGTTGCTGTTGAAAGTGACGATCAGATCATGGCCGCCGACACCATCGCCATTACTGGCGATCACGCCGATGGCCACCCCGCCCACCGTCACCACGCTGCCGACGCTGGTGCCACTGGACAAGGACACCGTGCCACTGGTATCCATGCCCAGCACGTCCTGGCCGCTTTGGCCATTGGCGGAGATATGCACGGTCAGGTTGCCGCTGGAGAAATTTGGCGTGTCGCTGTCCGTCACCGTCACCGCAGTACCCACATCCAGCTTCACCGCACCGCCTTTTTCAGTGAACGTGGGATTGTCACCATTCAGGTTGCCTAGCACCGGTGCGGCGTCTGCCGCTACCGTTACTGTTTTGGTTACCACACTACTGTTGATCGCACCATCGTTGATGGAGAAGCTGATGGTACGGTTGCTGGTATTGGGTGACAGCAAACTGTCGGAATAGGTGACCGCACGCAAGGCAGCCTGCCATTGCGCCAGCGTGGCCGTGGCACCGCTGGAAGTCAGCGTCAGTACACCGGTGCCACTGTTGTAGCTGGCGGTGATATTGCCCATGGTGCTGCCGTTGTTGGTGAAGGCCAGCACGTCCTCGCCGCTATGGAAGTTGCTAGTGATGGACACCGTGGCGCTGGCTTGAGTAATACTGTCGGAATCGGACAGCGTGATGCCACTGTCCACCGTCACCGCAGTACCGGTGCCACTGCTGTAGGCGCTGGAGCCGCCGCTGGCTGTCAACGTCGGCGCAAAGCCGAAATTGATGGCATTGATGGCACCGATGCCGATCATGCCGGTTACATTGTGACCGTTGGCCGCCAGCATCCGAAAGGAATCAATGCCCTGGAAGGCGCTGTTGCCGGAGACGTTGAAGGTCACCAGTGTGCCGCTGCCTTGCAACACGTCACCTACGTTCAGCGTCAGCGTCGCGCCGCTGACCGCCACCCCGTTGATATAGCCAACCAGTTGCAGATTGCCGCCGGCGGTACCGGAATCGAAGCCATTAAGCACCACACCGATGGAATTCAAGGTAAAACGGCTGCTGTCATTGGACTTGACACTGAAATAGGAGATGGGAATGGTGCCGTCGCTATAGCCGTCCACCGTTTCCGTGGTGACCGCGCCGGCTTTTTCGACAATGATCGTCTGGCCGCCGTTATTGGTGGAACCCAGTTGCAACGAGAAATCCCAGCCTTGGAGGTTACCAGCGTTCACCACGCTACCGGATGGGTTATAGGTGTTGCCATCCGATGTGGTGAAATCGGTGGTACCGGTTACCGGCCGCGCCAGCAGCGCGTCGTAACTGAAATGCATGGCATCTACATCGATATGCCCGCTGCTGCGCTCCAGCGTCCAGTTGCCGCCCAGGCTTGCCGCACCGGTCGCATCGGTGGATGCCGCCACATCGGCGTGGGTATAACGGGACAGTGCACTGACGAAGGCCGCACCGCTGCTGCCAGCCGCGATATCACAGCCATACAGCAGGATATCGCCCCCAGGGTTCAGCGATTGGCCTATGGTTTGCAGGTCGGCCTGACGGCTGCTGAGGCCTGCGGTAGTCAGCTCATTGCTGCCCAGCATCAGGTCGGCACTCTCACCATGCGAAATGATATGCATGGCGGCATAGCCTTGATGGGTTTTGGCCCAGGCGGCAATCTGGCTCAAGCCGTCTTGGCTGGCATCCAGAATCACCACCTCCATACCGGCAGGCAGCTGGTTGATCAGGCTTTGGTAATTGCTGACATTGGATTCAATGAATACAACTTGCTTGGCCGCCGGTGCCGACTCCAGCAGCGCAGGTATTTTCTCGGTGGAACGATCGCTGCCAGCATGCGTGCTATCCGGGCTTGGTGCTTCAGGCAAGCTGCGTTCGGCAGGGGGCGGTATATCCACATGTGCCACAGCGGCTACCGTGGATGCTGCCGCGCCATCAAACATCAGCCGTGGCTCCAGCGCCTGCAAAAGCAAGCGGGAGCGTTTGGATTCATGGCTTTTTTTATCGCTGGCTTTCGCGTGCTGCGCAGATTTCCACCACCCCATCTTGCTCTCCCGGACTTATTTTTAGCTTGGTATCCCGGCCAGCTCCTCGCGCATCTTGCATGCAGCAAAGAAGACGGAACCAAGATAGAAGAAAAAACGGCGATGTAAATCACCATTTCTTGCGCATTAATACAAAAAGCATAATGTACAAAATTGAATTTTCCTAACGGATTTTTACTTGTAAAAACACCTAATACGACTTTAAATCAGCCTGCTAATTGATAAGCAAAACGCATCCCCATGCCTGACGCTGCCGATGGGCAGGCAGGGCTTGAAACAGGGGAAATAGGCAAATTCATGACATTTAGGTGCGCAGAAATGGCAGGCATTCAAGCTGCTGGAAAAACAGAGATAAGAAGCAATGAACAAACGAAGTACACCAGCGGCCGCCGCTGTGGCAGGCCTCACCCAAGCAGGTAATAAACCCAGCGTATTCGCGCTGGCTTAATCCCCCAGATAGCGGCTTATCTCCACCTCGTCCAGTTGTGCCGGGCGCAGGTAGCGCTCACCGTAGCGGCGGTAAATACCGGAGGTGAGAAACAGGTCGAACAGGACCGGGTCGATGTGCTTGTCCTGCTTGAAGCGGTACAGGATGGCCACCGACTCGGACAAGGTTTTGCCGCGCTTGTACGGTCGGTCGGAGGCGGTCAGCGCCTCGAAGATATCGGCAATGGCCATGATGCGCGCCGGGATTGACAGTGCCTCGGCAGTCAATTTGCGCGGGTAGCCGCTGCCGGTCAGCGTTTCGTGGTGGGTGCCGGCGTATTCCGGCACCCGGTGCAGCGATGCGGGCAGTGGCATCTGCTCCAGCATCACGATGGTCTGGATAATGTGTTCGTTGATCTTGAAGCGTTCTTCTTCGGTCAGCGTGCCGCGTCCTACGCTGAGGTTGTACAGCTCGCCCTGGTTGTACAGATAGTGCGGTACTTGCAGACGGAACCCATATTTCGGGTCCAGCGCCTTGCTGGGCGGACGCTCAAACAGATGCTGCACTTTGTCGGCCAGCAGCTGCTCCCTGGCTGGCAATGCCGCTGCCATGTCGCCGCAGCGCATCGCCTCCTCCTGCGACAGCCCCAGCCGGTCGTCAAAATGGCGCCACCAACTTTGTGCGGCAATATGCTGCAAGCGCTCGATACGCTCCGCTGCCATGAATTCACCGCCCTGGTTGCAGCTGGCCACAAAGGCAAAGTCATCCTGCAGTTGGGCCTCGCGTGCGGCCAAGCGTGCATCCTCCTGCGCCGGGTCTGCGCCGTGCAGGTAGATGGCCTCCAGCCTGGCGATGCGCGCATCCCGCAGCAAAACCTCGAAGCGGGTGCGCACTTCGTGCAGGCGGTTGTAGATGGTTTCCAGCTTGGTGGCCTTGTCCACCACGTATTCCGGGGTGGTAACCTTGCCGCAGTCGTGCAGCCAGGCACCGATGCGAAACTCACGCCACTCGTCCTTGTTGCGGAAGGAAAAATCAGCCAGCGGGCCCTGCTCTGCCGCACAGGCGGCCTCGGCCAGCATGAAGGCCAGCTCCGGCACGCGCTCGCAGTGGCCGCCGGTATACGGACTTTTGGCATCGATGGCACCGGCCAGAACGCGGATCATCGACTCCATCAGCGCCTTCTGCGCTTCGACCAGCGTCAGGTTTTCCATCGCCACCGCCGCCTGCGCAGCCAGCGCTTCCATGAAGGGCAGCAGTTTGGGGTCGAAGGGAATCTGCGCCTTGCTGTAGTCGTCGCAGGCATTACACAGCAGGATGACCCCGACCACGGCGTTTTCGTGCGCTTTCATCGGTAGCACCAGCAGCGAGTCCGCCTCGATGCCGATCTGCCGCAGCAGCTCGTAAGTATTGGCCTCCAGCTTGTCATCGCTGGCTGCCAGCCCGGTAAGCTGACACGATTTGCCGCTGGTCAGCACCTGTTCCGGCAGGCTGTTCTGCCAGCGGGTGTCTGCTGGCACCGTGTGCGGATAGGTGTGCAGCGTGTAGCGCAAGATGTTGTCATCCCCTGGCAGTAACACCGCCGCGCCTTCGCAATAGGCCATCTCGCATGCCGCCTGCAGCGTGGTCTGCAACAGCAGGTCGCGCTGCTGCAGCCGCCCCAGTGCCAGGCCGCTTTCCACCAGCCCCGCCAGCTTGATGCGGGCATCGCTCAGGCTGGCCAGGATGCTGCTTCCCAACAGCACCGCCAACAGCAGCAGCAGCTCGATCACAATGGCGCTGACATCCAGCAACAGACCGCGATAATGGAATAGCGCCAGCCCCAGCGCATAGGCCAGCAGTGCCAGCCCCAGGTTCAGCCACACCGCGCGCTGCGGCTGCTGCCTGAGCCAGCGCGCCGGGCCGCTATCGCCGCGCGGTATATGCCATAACAGGTTGATGCCCAGCAGCAGCCCTGCGGCCAGCTCTGCCCACAGAAACCACCAAGGCCGCTGCAGGAGGCTACCGTCGTACAAGGCCTCCATCACTTGCGCCTGGATTTCGATGCCCGGCACCAGCTCCTGCAGTGCGGTATAGCGCATATCGTTGAGGCCGGAGCCGGTCAGCCCCAGCAACACCAGCTTGCCAGCCAGCATCGCGGTATCGACCCGGCCCTGCATGACATCCACCGCCGAAACATAGCGCGCCATGCCGTCCGCCTGACGGGCAAAGTGCAGGTAGATGTCGCCATTGCTCTGGGTGGGTACATCCAGCTCGGCTACGCGCACCGATGCCACACCGTGTGCGTTGCTTGTCACCCGGATCGCATCATCACCGGTGCCGACACGGAACATTTCCAGCGCCAGCCCCGGCACCAGCTGCTCGCCCACCGTGGCGATCATGGCAATACGCCGTACGCCGCCACTGTGCGCGTCCACGCTCAGCAAGGCCTGGCCACTGGCGGCTGCCTGCAACTGCGGCAGGCTGGCCAGCACCTGCGGGTAGTGCCGCACAAAGGGACGCGGATCGTCCCCCATCACCCGTAGCGGTACGCTGCGCATGCCGCTGCTGGTGGTATAAGCCCGAAAATCGAAACCGGCAGCACCCAGCACCGTTGGCATTGCCGCCAGCGCCTGGGCGAGTAAACGGTCATTACCGGGCAGGGAACGCAGCTGGTCGGCCAGTGCATGCTGACTGGCGGGCAGGCGTGCCGCCAGCAAATCCGGCGAGCTTTGATCTGCCTCCGGCATATAGATATCCAGCCCCAGCACGGCAGGCTGGCGGTGCTGGATGCTGCCGATCAATGCTGCCAGCCTGTCACGCGGCCACGGCCACTGCCCCACTTGCCGCAGGCTTTTCTCGTCGATGGCAACAATGGTGACCGGCTGGCTAAGTGCCTGGCGCGGCAGCAGTTTCTGAAAGCTGTCAAACAGCCAGTCCCTGCCCTCCGCCAGTGGCGCACCCGCTATCGCCAGCCCTGCCGCAAGCTGGGGCGGCACTTGCTGGAGCCAGCTGGACGGCAGCTGGCTGGCAAGCTGCAACAGCAGCAGTAACGCCAGCAGCAAGGCCGCCATCGGCCGACCGCGCCCCCCGATCAGCAGGCGGCGCAGCATGTTTTGTGAACGCAAGGAAAAGGACATGACACCCCACTTGTCAGCTCAGTCGGCCGGTGATGGGCATCGGCCACGGGTCAACGCACCGAGACCTCCACCCGGCGATTGCGCGGCTCCTCCACCCCGCTGGCGGTGGGCACCAGCGGGTCGCGCATGCCACGGCCAGTCACCTCCAGCGACTTGGGCTGCACCCCAAGCTGCTGCAGCATGCCGGCAATCAACTGCGCCCGCTGCAGCGACAGGGTGTCGTTGTACTCGCTGCTGCCCACCAGATCGGTATGGCCGATCACCAGGATTTCTGGCACCGGTCGGCTGGCCACATCCTGCTTCAGCGCCGACAGCGTGGCCTGCGATGCAGCCGTCAGTTGATCGCTATCGTTCTGGAAATACAGCAGGTAGCTGGCGGGGCGTCGGGGCTGCGCCTGCAATACGTCAGCATAATGAGTGGTAATCTCGGCCTCGGTCTCACTGCCGCTTTGCACGCTGCCACCTGGCTTGACCGCCGCCGTAGCGTAGGCCTGTGCGATTTCCTTTTCTTGTCCGGCACTCCGAACAATCACCTTGCCCACACTGCCATCCGGTGCCGGTAGCAGCACCACCCGATCCGCAGTCGGCTGATACAGCAAGGCCGCGATGCCCGTCAGCACCACCAGAATTACCCCGCTCATGGCGTATCTCCCCGGTCCTGCGCTTCGATGATGAATTCGGTGCCGCGCACGCCCAGGGTCATGGTTGAGGTGCGAAACTGCACTGCCTCGGGCGAGTGCTTGGCAATGGCACCGGAAATCACACCCAGCCGGCCTTTCTTCAGCGTGGCCTGCAGCGCGCCTTGCTGCGTCTTGTTGTCGAAGTTGAATTTATCGAGTTGCAGCACCGACATCGCCCCGGCAGACAGCATTGTTTTGTCGCGCAGCATGATGCCCACTGCGCTTGCAGCCCCGGTCTGCACCAGGTCGGTTTCTTGCAGCGTCAGCCCGGGCTGGGCGGGCATGGTCTGCGTGCCACGCTTGACCAGCACATTGCCGCTTACCGTCTTGACGGTGCCGATACCCAGCTCCTCCGCCATTGCCATCGGTGTCAGCAACAGACAGAAGCAGCACAGCCAGCCGGCCCGCCTACCGCCATGTTCTTTCCACTTCATTTGTTTGCCCCCGATCCCCGGACGGACTAAGCCCATGCCTGTCGTTTGCGGCATGCCAGCACCGTGCAAACCCTTGCAACACCACGCGTTTGCCCAATAGTTTTATGGCTGAATTAAGACTGATTTGCCAGATGCTTTAATGTCTGCCGCTATAAAACGCCGTCTTTTGGATGCCATGCAGGCAGAGCCTAGCCGCCATGCCGGGTAAACCAGCCGGTATTCCTGGCTACGCGCAAAACCGCTTAAGCTGATTTCCCACCGGCCAGGCTGTCCATCAGGTGTTGGGACGCTAACGCTCAGAAGCCAAAAGCCCGAAATCAATCGGGCTTTTGTCCTGCTGCCTGCTGCAAACAACTGCCGTCAGGCCATGGCAATACGATACTGGCTGATGGTGGTGGATAAATGCCCGGCCAACTGATCAAGTTTCTCAGCCTGCGTATTGTTGTGTACGGCAACCACGCTGTTTTCTTCCGTCATGTGTGCGATTTGCTCGATATTCTGGCTAATCACCTGCATGGCCTGGTCCTGCTCCTCAATGGCGGCGGCAATGCCCTGCATACGTTGCAACACCTTGCGGGCTCCCTCATCAACCAGTTGCAGCCCCTGCTCGCTGGAGTTAACCGAATGCAGGCTCTGTTGTGACAATGTATCCGCCTGAGTCATGCCGGCAACCGAAGCATCGATGCGTTTTTGCACCTCCCGGATGAGGCCGGCGATTTCCTCGGTGGCCGTCCCGGTGCGGGCGGCCAGATTGCGCACCTCGTCTGCCACCACGGCAAAACCCCGTCCCATTTCCCCGGCACGTGCGGCCTCAATGGCGGCATTCAATGCCAGCAGATTGGTCTGATCCGCAATGTCCCGGATAACATCGACAATCCCGCCTATCCGTTGCGAACTTGCGCTCAGCAGCTGGATATCCTTACCGGAGGCTTCAATCTGCCGGGCGATTTCACTCACTTTTTGCACGGTCTCCTGCATGGTCAGCAGCGCCTGGCCTGTTTCGGTGCGCGATGTGTGCACTTGCTCCATCACCAGGCGCGTGCTGCTGGCCATTTCTGTCATGCTGACTGCAGATTCCTCCACTGCCGCAGCGACCGAGGCGGTTGCCTCCGATTGCACCGAAGCACTCTGTTTAACCTGATTGCTACTGGAAGACAGCTGCTCTGCAACCGAACCCATATCCCGGCCACAGCCCTGCACATCCAGAATCAAGCGCGAGAAAGCCTCCAGCAGCTTGTTGAAGGCACTGCCGATTTGCCGTGCTTCCAGTACGCCATCGGCCTGCACGGTGCAAGACAGATCCCGTGTTGCTACGGTTTCCTCCACAAAGCGGGCCACACGCAACAAGGGCCGGCCAATGCTGCGCCCAACCCACAGGCCAACGCCGGTACTAAACAGTATTGTGATGAAACCAATGACAATCACCATCCACAGATTGCGCAATGCCTGGTTTTCCTGGGCCTGGGTTTGCGCATCGATACTGGCTGTCAATTGCTGTTCCACGCCATAGAGCGCGTTAATCTTGCTGGTGATCGCGTCAAACCATTGGTCAGCCGGCACATTAAACCCACCCTGAGCCAGCCGGCTTTCCATCACGCGACGGTACTGCTCCACGCGCATGGATTCCGCACTGGCCAGCACTTGCTTCAGCCCAGCCACTTCATCGGCTTGGGCCACACCTGCAAACTGTTGCAGCAACTCCGCCTGGCTGTCGATCTTGGTCAGGATCACACGGTATTGCGGCCACTCCACCTTGTCCGCAATAAACACCGTCAGCGACAGCGCACGTTCGAGTCCGGCATTTTCCTTGGCCTGGATAAGGTCCAGATACGCCTGCAAACGACGCACGATATCGGCCTGGTCATTACTCTGGCCAATGGTTGAAATACTCTTCAAGAGTGTTGCAATGGTCTGGGTGAAATACGCCGAGCTTTGCGCAGGCACGGTAGTTTGTCTTGATATCTGTTCCCGCATCCCGCTCAGCTGCTGTAGCGCAGCGCTGGCATTCTGGATGTTCATGTTGTCCGCCAACTCATGATTACTGGCAATCACATGCTGATAAGCCTGCAGCTTGGCCTGGGTGCTTTGTTGGATGCCTGGAAGTTTGTCAGCAAAGTTCTTGCCATGCGATTGCAGAAAGCCGGCGGATGCCCCTCTTTCGATTTGCATGGTGTGGATCAGATTGCCGGTTGCAATGGCCACCTCCATTAACTTGCGGGTATGGATGGCTTTTTGATATTGGCCGTAGTTCTGCCACAGAAGCATGAGTGAAAAACTGCTGAGTACCAGAAGCGGCACCAGAATCAACAAGACAAGACGGTTCCTGATGGTGGAAAACATGAGCTGCTACCTTGTTCCGATGAGGGGCTGATGTGGAAAAATAACAAGGCAACAAGCGCCACGATCTGTAGGTGCGCTTGTCATCAAATTTTCCAATCATGACAAGATGTTATTTGTTTTACGGGCCGGTGGACTTGAAATAGGTCAATCCCATCAAACAAAACAAGCGCCAGCAGCAGACGGCAAAACTACAGTCACAACAGGAATTTACGCGCTTGCTGCAGGCAGCCTGCACGCCCATGACTGGTAATCAATAAGTGGGTGGTTTGTGTTTTATGCATGCAAACAAAAACGGCGGGAATAAACCCGCCGTTTGGGAAAGTGCCTCAGCTGGCCTTAGCTGGCTTTGCCTGCCGGAATCTGCTGAGTGATGCAGTGGATATTACCGCCGCCCAGCAGCACTTCACGCGCCGGTACGCCGACAATGCGGTATTCCGGGAAGATTTCCTGCAGGCGGCTGGCCGCTGCCTCATCGGTACGTTCATCCAGCAGCGGGAAGATGATCTGGCCGTTGCTGATCAGGAAATTCACATAGGACGCCGCCATGCGCTCGCCCACTTCACGCGGGACAGCCTGACCGCTGGCCACCACGCCTGCGGTTTCTTCTGCGGTGTAGTACAGGGGGCCGGGCGACAGCATCTTGTGAATCTTCAACGGGCGGCCCTTGGCATCGCGCGCTTGCGACAGTACTTCGTAGGCGGCCTGCGAACGCGGGTATTGCGGGTCGTTTTCATCGTCCACCCAGTGCAGGATCACCTCACCCGGACGGGCAAAACAGCACATATTGTCGATGTGGCCGTCGGTTTCATCCATGAACACGCCTTCGGGCAGCCAGATGAAATGGCTGACGTTCAGGTATTCGGACAGCAAGGCTTCAATCTGCTGTTTGGACAAGTGCGGATTGCGGTTGGGGTTGAGCAGGCACTCGGCGGTGGTCATCAGCGTGCCTTCACCGTCGACATGGATCGAGCCGCCTTCCAGCACCAGCGGTGCGGCGTAGCGGTCAAAGCCATGGTGGGCCAATACCTGGCTGGCTACGGCGCTGTCCTGGTCCCACGGGTGATACAGGCCACCGTTGAAACCGCCCCAGGCATTAAACTGCCAGTCCACGCCGCGCACCTGGCCAGCCTGGTCGATCACCACGGTCGGGCCGCTGTCGCGCATCCAGCAGTCATCGCTATTCATTTCCACCAGCGTCACTTCGGCGGGCATCACGGCACGGGCTGCGGCCATGCATTGTTGCGGCACTGCCATGAACACCGGGGTGGCTGCGGCAATGGCTTTGGCGATGGCGGCAAAAGTCTGCTGTGCCTCGCGTCCAGCATGACGCCAGTTATCCGGGCGCTGCGGCCAGATCATCCACACCGCCTGCTGCGGGGCCCATTCGGCGGGCATGTGAAAGCCGTCGGCGGCGGGTAGACTAGTGTGCGTTTTGCTGTTCATTTTGATCACCATGCTGGATTAATGCCATCAGAAGTATTCAAAACATCGCCCATGTGCAGACGGCGGATCGGGGCGTGCTAAAGCGGTTTGAGCGGCCGGTAGTATCTGCAATGCACGAGGAAGTGATTGACAGACGCAGTCTAGGGAGAGGCAAACTATTCAGCAAATGAACAATACGAATACTTTCATAAATACGGTGAATGATGTGAAATTGCATCAGCTGGATTTGAACCTGCTGTTGGCGCTGGATGCGCTGGTCAGCTTGCGCAGCGTCACGCGGGCAGCGGAGAAACTGTTTGTCAGCCAGCCCGCCATGAGCCACTCGCTCAACCGCTTGCGGGCATTCTTCAACGACCCGCTGCTGGTGCGCTCGCCACACGGCATGCAGCCGACGCAAAAAGCGCTCTATCTGCAACAGGGCGTGCATCAAGCGCTCAGCCTGCTGCAAAGCCACTTCAGCCAGCCCGAAGCGTTTGACCCGGCCACCTCGACGCGCCGCTTCACCCTGTGCACCACCGATTACGTGGAATGCGTGCTGATTCCGCCGCTGGTGAAAAAGCTGGCGGTGGAAGCGCCCAATGTCCATATCGACATCACCATCCTGCGCGAAGAAATCCCGGAGCTGGCGCTGGCCGACGGCGAAATCGATTTCCTGCTGGGTTTTGATGAATACATGAAGATTCCCGGCTATCTGTGCCGGGAAACCTGGTTGAACGAGCCCTTGACCGGCATCTTGCGTGCCGACCACCCTTTTTGCAGCGACCGGCTGACCCTGACGGACCTGATTGCCTTGCCGCATGTCTTCCACGCACCGCTGGGCCATCAGGGCTCGCCGATGGATGATTTTCTGGCCGCGCGCGGCTTGCAGCGCAAGATTTCGGTACACAGCCAAAGCTATATGGCGGCGGCGGCCATTGTCAGCCATACCGACCACCTGTTTATCCTGCCCAAGAAAGTGGCGGCGATGATGGCAGGCTACTGGCCGTTAAAGATGGTGGCGCTGCCGGAAGAGTTGCCGGGCTATCACCTTAACTGCATCTGGCATCCGGTGCAGGACAGCAACCCGGCGCTGCTGTGGCTGCGCGGCTTGATGCGCAGCCTGATTGAAGCCACCGACTAGCTGCGCGGTAGAGACTGAGCAGTATTCATCGCATGAATGGGTGTATCAAAATGAATCATTTTCCCGCATAAGCCAGACTCTTGTAGATTAGCCGCCATATTGCGTCATCGCCCATGCCTGCGCTTGTTGCAAGGCTGTCCGCGTGATGGGAATGAAATCCGTCTTCTTAGTGGAGGTAGAAGCATGATCGAGGTTACCGAACTATCCATTGCCCAGCTGCGAGCCGCGCTCGAATCCGGGCGTACCACGGCGGTGGAACTGGTCACGGCTTATCTGGCACGGATAGCGGCTTACGATGGCCCCGCCACCGAGACCCGGCTGAATGCGGTGGTGGTGCCCAATCCGGAAGCCATCCGCGAAGCCGAAGCCTCCGATGCACGCCGTGCCCGTGGCGAAACACTGGGCCCGCTGGACGGCATTCCCTACACCGCCAAGGACAGCTATCTGGTGAAGGGGCTGACCGCCGCTTCCGGCAGCCCGGCCTTCAAGGACTTGGTGTCCCAGCACGATGCCTTCACCATTGAACGGCTACGCGCCGCCGGTGCCATCTGCCTGGGCAAGACCAATATGCCGCCGATGGCCAATGGCGGCATGCAGCGTGGCTGTTATGGCCGCGCCGAAAGCCCCTATAACGCCAACTACCTGACCGCGCCGTTTGCCTCCGGCTCATCCAACGGGGCCGGTACTGCCACCGCTGCCAGCTTTGCTGCCTTCGGCATGGCGGAAGAAACCTGGTCTAGCGGTCGCGGCCCGGCATCCAACAACGGTCTGTGCGCCTATACCCCGTCGCGCGGGGTGATTTCGGTACGTGGCAACTGGCCGCTGACCCCCACCATGGATGTTGTCGTGCCTTATGCCCGCACCATGGCGGACCTGCTGGAAGTGCTGGACATCATCGTGGCTGACGATCCGGTGACCCGTGGCGATTTGTGGCGTCTGCAACCCTGGGTGAGTATTCCCAAGGCATCGACCGTGCGACCGGACGCCTATCCGGCCCTGCTGTCCGCGCCCGAAGCGCTCAAGGGCAAGCGCTTTGGCGTGCCGCGCATGTATATCAACCAGGACGAACTGGCTGGCACCAGCGATGCGCCGGGTATCGGCGGCCCCACCGGCCAGCGCATTCATACCCGCGCGTCGGTGATCGACTTGTGGGAAGCCGCACGTCAGGCGCTGGAAGCCGCTGGCGCGGAAGTGATTGAAACCGACTTCCCGCTGGTGTCCAACTGTGAAGGCGACCGTCCCGGTGCGCCCACCGTATTCAACCGTGGCATCGTTTCGCCTGAATTTCTCAATGACGAGCTATGGGCGCTGTCCGGCTGGGCTTTCGATGAATTCCTGCGCGCCAACGGCGACCCCAAGCTCAACCAGCTGGCAGACGTCGATGGTCCGCAGATTTTCCCGCATGACCCCGGCACCTTGCCTAACCGTGAAGGCGATCTGGCCGCTGGCATGGACGAGTACGTCAACATGGCCAAGCGCGGACTGAAGTCTTTTGAGCAGATTGCCAGCCTGCCCGACGGCCTGCGCGGTCTGGAAAAAACCCGCAAGCTGGATCTGGAAGACTGGATGGATAGCCTCAAGCTGGACGCCGTGCTGTTTCCCACCGTGGCTGACGTTGGCCCGGCGGATGCGGACGTCAACCCGGCTTCGGCGGACATCGCCTGGAGCAACGGGGTGTGGGTGGCCAATGGCAACCTCGCCATCCGCCACCTGGGCGTGCCGACGGTGACAGTGCCGATGGGCGTGATGGCCGATATCGGCATGCCGGTGGGCCTGACCTTTGCCGGGCGTGCTTATGACGACAACGCGCTGCTGCGTCTTGCCAGTGCCTTCGAGGCCACCGGCAGCCGACGGATGATTCCGCCGCGCACCCCGGCGCTAGGCCAGTGAGCATCCGCCAGACAGTGCTGCTGTCTTTCAGCTTGAAATAGCTTCACATTATCTTGTTATTGCCCATCGGCCCGCTGGCATGCAAAAAACGCATGCCAGCCCCGGTATAAACTCGCTTGTCAGCCAGCCATACGCACACCAGAATGTCAGTACACTCTGCACTGGAAACCGCATGACCGCCCTGCACACCATCCCCCAGCGCCTGACCGCCCTGCGCCAGGCCATGCAACAACAACATGTTGATGCCTGTCTGATTCCGTCTTCCGACCCACACTTGTCCGAATACCTGCCCGCCCACTGGCAGGCCCGGCAGTGGCTGTCCGGCTTCAAGGGCTCGATGGGCACGCTAATCGTCACGCAGGATCAGGCTGGCCTGTGGGCCGACAGCCGTTACTGGGAACAGGCGGAACAAGAACTGGCAGGCAGTGGCATTACGCTGATGAAAATCCAGACCGCAGCCAGTACCCAGCATCTGGACTGGCTGGTCAGCAGCTTGCAGCCCGGCCATATCCTGGCGGTGGATGGCGATGTGATCGGCCTGGCCGCTGCCCAGGCACTGCAAAGCCGGCTGGACAGCAAGGGGGTGCAGCTGCGTACCGACATCGATCTGCTGCAAACCATCTGGCAGGACAGACCCGCCCTGCCGCAAGCCACCATCTACCCGCATCTTGCACCGTTTGCCAGCACCAGCCGCCGCGACAAGCTGGCCGCCATACGCCAGGCCATGCAGCAAGCCGGTGCAGACTACCATTTTGTGTCCACACTGGATGACATTGCCTGGCTGCTGAATCTGCGCGGGGCGGATGTCAATTACAACCCGGTCTTCATCAGCCACCTGCTGCTGGGCCGGGACCATGCCACGCTGTTTGTGGACAGCAGCAAACTGGACACCGCGCTGCAGGCCGAACTGGCAGCCGATGGCGTGCAACTGGCCGACTACCACAGCACCAAGGCAGTGCTGGCCGCCCTGCCCGTCAGCAACACCATGCTGCTAGACCCGCGCCGCATCACCCTGGGCCTGTATCAGGCCATTCCGTCCACCATGCCACGGCAGCAGGCCATCAACCCCAGCACCTTGCTGAAGGCGTGCAAGACCACAGCAGAGGCAGAGCAGATTCGCAAGACCATGGAGCAGGATGGCGCGGCACTGTGTGAATTCTTTGCCTGGTTTGAGCAGACCGTTAACCGGGAAGCCATCACCGAACTGAGCATCGACGAGCAGATTACCGCCGCGCGCGCGCGCCACCCCGGCTTTGTCTCCCCCAGCTTTGCCACCATTGCCGGTTTCAATGCCAATGGCGCGCTGCCCCATTACCACGCCACGGCAGAGGCCCATGCCAGCATTGCCGGTAACGGCCTGCTGCTGATCGACTCCGGCGGCCAGTATCACGGCGGCACCACCGACATCACCCGCGTGGTGGCTGTCGGCACGCCCAGCCCGGAACAAAAGCGCGACTTCACCCTGGTGCTGAAGGGCACGCTCAACCTGTCCATGGCCCACTTCCCGCGTGGCACCCTGTCGCCGATGCTGGACGCACTGGCCCGCGCACCAATGTGGCAGCACGATATCGACTTCGGCCACGGCACCGGCCATGGCGTAGGCTATTTCCTCAATGTGCATGAAGGCCCGCAAACCATCTCGCGCAGCCTGCCGGATGCCAGCATGGCAATGCAGGAAGGCATGATTACCTCGGTGGAGCCGGGCATCTATCGCCCCTGTCAATGGGGTGTGCGTATCGAAAACCTGGTGCTGAATGTGCCAGCGCAAAAGAACGGCTTTGGCGACTTCCTGCGCTTTGAAACGCTGACGCTCTGCCCCATCGACACCCGTTGCATCGAGCACGCCCTTCTCTCGCGCCAGGAAGTGGACTGGCTGAACCATTATCACGCCGAAGTGCGACGCCGCTTGCAGCCCTTGGTGGATGGCGCGGCCCGAGACTGGCTGCTGCAGGCGACCAAGCCCATCTGAGCAAGACTAAAGCACAATAAAAAAACGCCCTGGAATCCAGGGCGTTTTTTCATGCCAGGCCAGCCACATGGCTTACATGGTTTCCAGCACCTTGATCCCCAGCAGATCCAGACCGGTACGCAAGGTCTTGCCAGTCAACGCTGCCAGTTGCAGACGGCTGGCACGCACTTCGCCTTCGCTCTTCAGGATCGGGCAGGCTTCGTAGAAGCGCGAGAACAGTGTGGCAATCTGGTACAGATAGTTGGACAGGTAGTGCGGGTAGCAGCCATCAGCCACCGACAGCAGCGTGTCCTCAAACTGGGCCAGTGCCGCAGCCAGGTGTTTTTCTGCCGGTTCGGTAATCACGATGGGCGCATTGGCATCCACGTTTTCCGCCTTGCGGAATACGCTCTGCACACGGGTGTAGGCGTATTGCAGATACGGCGCGGTATTGCCTTCAAAGGCCAGCATGGTGTCCCAATTGAAGATGTAATCGCTCATGCGGTTCTTGGACAGGTCGGCATACTTCACCGCGCCAATGCCCACTGCGGCAGCAATTTCGCGCTTCTCGGCTTCGGACAGGTCCGGGTTCTTTTCCGACACCAGCGCATAGGCACGCTCTTCCGCCTCGTCCAGCAGCTCGATCAGCTTGACGGTACCGCCGGAACGGGTCTTGAACGGCTTGCCGTCGTCACCCATCATCACGCCAAAGCCGATGTGCTCCAGCAGCATGCTTTCCGGGGCAAAACCGGCCTTGCGGCAGATGCTGAACATCTGGGCAAAGTGCTGGCTCTGACGGGCATCCACTACGTAGATGACACGGTCCAGATTCAGCACCTTGTGACGGTAGCGCACCGCGCCCAGGTCGGTGGTGGTGTACAGGAAGCCGCCGTCTTTCTTGCGGATGATCACGCCCATCGGCTCGTCGTCCTGGGTACGGAATTCCTCCAGGAACACCACCTCGGCGCCTTCGCTTTCGCTCAGCAGGCCAGCAGCACGCAGCTCGTCCACAATCACCGGCAGGTCGTCGTTATAGGCCGATTCGCCACGCACATGCTCGCGCTTCAGGCCGACATTCAGCTTTTGATACACCGCTTCGCAATGCTTGAGCGAGATGTCGACAAACTGCGCCCACAGTTTGAGCACTTCTTCGTCGCCACCTTGCAGACGCACCACGTAGTCACGCGCGCGGTCGGCAAATTCTTCGCTTTCGTCAAAGCGCACCTTGGCGTTGCGGTAGAAGGTTTCCAGATCGGACAGCTCCAGCGCGTTGTCGCCAGCCTGGCGGATTTCCACCAGATAGGCAGTCAGCATGCCAAACTGCGTGCCCCAGTCGCCAACATGGTTAGCCCGCACCACATCGTGCCCCAGGAATTCCATTACCCGCGCCAGCGCGTCACCAATAATGGAGGAACGCAGGTGGCCCACGTGCATTTCCTTGGCCAGATTGGGCGAGGAGTACTCCACCATCACGCGCTTGGCAACCACCGGGGTGATACCCAGTTTGGCGTCCTTCAAGGCAGCTTCGCTGCGGCGGGCCAGATATTCAGGGGCAAGATGAATATTGATGAAGCCCGGACCGGCGATTTCCACCTTGTCGGCAATGCCTTGCAGGTCGAGCGCGGCCACAACTTTCTGTGCCAGCTCACGCGGATTGGTCTTGAGTGCCTTGGCAGCCCCCATGACACCGTTAGCCTGATAGTCACCGAACTCCGGCTTGGAAGCCGGCTGGATCACAGCCGGCGCATCCGGCGCACCGGCAGCGGCCAGCGCTGCCTGTACCCGTTCATTGATCAACTGCAGAATTGTCATACCTCGCCCCATATTGCCGTGAAAACGAACAAAACCCTTCGTTTTCGAAAAAATTAATAGTGTCGATTGTATGCCCCCCAGCCGTGCCGGGCAATGTTTGCATTGCAGCAAAATGGCGCAAACTGCGCCAATTCGGGGCAATCCGACGCCATCGGGACAAGCGCATGCCCCCAGCGTGACAGCCAGATGGTTTCGCCGATTGCCGGCAGCATAAATTCTGCGGCGCTGACATCCTGTTCGCGCAGCGCCATGGCTAGCTCTGCCATGGGTTGCTGGATGGGTTCGTCCGTCAGGATGAACGTCCCCCAGTGCACCGCCCAGGCCTTGCGTGCCGCCACGTGCTTGAAAATGCGTACGGCTTCTTCCGGATTGATATGCTGCGCCCGCATGATCTTGCGCGGCTCGTAAGCACCAATGGGCAGCAACGCAAAATCCACCGGGCCGATATGCAAGCCGATTTCATGAAACAGTTCGGCGCGGTAGCCGGTATCGCCGGGGAACCAGATTTTCTGTCCGTCCCCTTCCAGCAAAAAGCCGCCCCACAGCGCCTGGTTCATATCCCCCCAGGGGCCACGGTTGCTCCAGTGATGGGCCGGCGTCAGCAGTATCTGCAACGCCCCGCGCCCACACGCCTGCCACCAGTCCAATTCAGTGATTTTTGCGGCGGGAATGCCTGCTGCCCGGACTGTGCGCGAGACACCCAGCGGCACAATCACCTCCGGCGCCCCACCCTCCTGCGCAGCCAGCCGTTGCAAAGTGGTGAAGTCAAGGTGGTCGTAATGCAAATGGGTCAGCAGCACCAGATCAATGCGCGGCAGATCAGGCAGATCCAGCGGTAAGGCCACCTGCCGCTTTGGCCCCAGATGGCGAAATGGCGACGCCCGTGGTGACAACACCGGGTCGATCAGGATATTCAGCCCGGCCAGCTGGATAAAGCTGCTGGCATGCCCCAGCCAGGTGACACTGGCGTGCTGCCGGTTGGCCCGTAGCGCAGCGGCGTCACCGCAGCAAACCGGAATCATCTCTGGCCGGTGGTCCGGCTTTTGCCGCCACAGGGCGGACAGCTTCCAGTACAGCAAGCTGCCCAGCGATGGCAAGGCAAAGGGGTAGAAATTGCGATAGCCGCTGACACCATGATGGCGGCGGGCCGGGCTGGCCTGATAAGGCAGTCGGCTGAACATGGAGGCCATCCAGTCTGGGCGTCTGGGCATGGGATCTTCCGCAAATACGTTGAGTGAGAAATGCAGCCAGCCTGGCCATTTGGCAAGAGGCCGCATGAAAAATGGCCTCCAGAGGAGGCCATTGCAGGCAAGATGCAGGCTGCCGCTCAGAAGCTGTATACCGCCTGAGCCGCGAAGATATCGTTGCTCTTGCGATAGTTGCCATCGCTGCGCAGGAATACGTCGCGGTTGGCCCAGTCGTGACGGATTTCCATCTTCAGGGTCAGCTGGTCGGTCGGGTAGAACAGCAAGGCTGCGGTCAACGCCTGACGGGTAGCGCCGGAGCAGTCTGTACCATTGCCACCATTGGCTACGCTGTTGTTGTAGCAGGCTTGCGAAATGCCAAAGCCGTTGGTGCCATCCACACCACTGGCTTGACCCAGTGCAATACCGCCGCCACCGCCGCCGTTCTTGCTGTCATTCAGGTAGTCATAGCGCAGGGTGGCACCCATGCGGCCAAACCAGTCGGAATTCCATTTCTGGTGCGCCAGCATAGAGAAACCCCACCATACGGCATCGCCACCATTCCAGGCGGCCTGCTTCTGGCGACCATAGTCGATTTCGGCGTTGTAGACACTGTCAGTACCCGTCAGCGTCATGTCCAGCTCGCCAAAGTAGTAGGCACCGTAGGCGCTGTTGGACGTTCCCTGATAACCATAGGTATTGTCAGCAGTATTGTTCGTGTTATGCACAAACAGGCTTTGACGGCCAACGTTCATCGAGCCACCAATGTCCAGATTACTGGTCATGGTGTAATCGACACGGCCAGTCACTGTCGGGGTGCTGTTGCTATGGGTATGGGTACCGGAGTCGGTTGCACTGTTCGGGTTGGTGTGGAACTGCTCGTTGGCAATCATGAACTTGGTGGCCCATGCACCATGCGCCCAGTTGAAGCCAGCACCCACATAGCTGCCCGGATCGCTGAAGTCATACAGCAAGCCATGGGTGATGGTGTTCATCTGGTTGGATTGCTGCACTTCGTAACCACCAAAGCTGTTCATCAGGCCGGCTACCAACTGGGTGGTATCCGATACCGGGAAGTTGATGATGGCGGTATTGATGATGTTGTTACCGGCACTGCTGGTACCACCGCTGGTCAGCAGATTGTTACCGGAACCACGGTTCGGCAGGATGCTGACTTCGGCACTGGGTGCCAGCGGGCCGACACCAAAGGTTTTCTTGATATCCAGATAGACATCGCCAAAGGTGCTATTGGTGTAAGCATACTGGTTGCTGTGATTAACAAACTGGAAACCGGCGCTCCGGCCCAGACGGCTGGCAACATAAGTCGGGTCCATGTAACCGGTAATGCTCAAACCGGCAATCGGACCTTCGCTGGCGTCGGTGGTCAGCTTGTCCACCTTCATTTCCATGCCGGCCACACGCTGCTTCAGCTCGGTGCTGTCATCCGCCTCCGGAGCCTTGGCAGCCGTGGCGGCATTCACCGCCTGCTGCAGTTGCTGCATTTGCGCCTGCAGGGCCTCTAACTGGGCCTTGAGCTTGGCGATTTCGTCTCCCTTGGCATCGGCCATGGCCATGCCGGGAAGACCTGCGATCAGTGCGCTGATCAACAATTTCTTCATTTCATTTCTCCCTTGTACTACCGCATGAACAGCACTTCTCCTACGCTTTGGATAAAAAACGGGGCAGCAACCGGAATCTGACATCCCACCTGCCACCCCGTGGTCATTACACAACTTCCCCGTTAGTTCAGGCCTGCATGAAAGCCAACTGCATTTCGCGATCGCGCTTGCGCTGCACCGAACGCATGTAGAGGTTGCCGGCGACCACCCCTACCGACACCACCACGATAAACAGCGTGGCCAGAGCATTCATTTCCGGGTTCAGCCCCAGACGCACTCGGGAGAACACCACCATGGGCAGCGTGGTGGAACCCGGGCCGGACAGGAAGGCAGTCAGCACCAGGTCGTCCAGCGACAGGGTGAAGGACAGCAGCCAGCCGGACACCAGTGCCTGGGAAATCAGCGGCAGGGTGATCACAAAGAACACCTTCAGCGGACGCGCGCCCAGATCCATGGCCGCTTCTTCCAGCGAGCGGTTGAGTTCACGTACCCGGGATTGCACGATGATGGCTACATAGGACACACACAGCATCACGTGACCAATCCAGATGGTGAATACCCCGCGACCTTCCGGCCAACCCAGTGTCTGCTCCATGGCTACAAACAGCAGCAGCAGCGAAATACCCTGAATCACCTCGGGAATCACCAGCGGCGCGTTTACCATGCCGGCAAACAGCGGAAACAGGCGGAAGCGGTTAAGGCGCGCCAGCACGAAGCCGGCCCAGGTCCCCACCACCACCGATGCCGTGGCCGTCATCAGGGCAATCTTGATACTGAGCAAGGCCGCCGTGATCAGCTCGTCATCTTCCAGCAGCGCCCAGTACCATTTGGTGGAGAACCCCGACCATACCGTCACCAGCTTGGACTCGTTGAACGAGTAGATGATCAGCAACAGAATGGGCAGATACAGGAAAGAGTAGCCGAAGCCAAGTACCGCATAAGACAGCGGTTTGCTGGGTTTCATGGTGCTCATTTCACTTCCTCCATCGCTTTTGCCTGGTAATGCTGGAACATGGCCATTGGCACCAGCAGCAGCAGCACCATCGCGCAAGTCACGGTAGCCGCCATCGGCCAGTCCATATTGTTGAAGAACTCATCCCACATCACGCGACCAATCATCAGCGTATCCGAACCACCCAGCAGTTCCGGAATCACGTACTCGCCCACCGCCGGAATGAACACCAGCAAGCTACCGGCGATGATGCCGTTTTTGGACAGCGGCAGGGTCACCTGCACGAAGGCCTTCCACGGACGGGCACCCAGATCGTAGGCAGCCTCCAGCAGACGCAAGTCCATTTTTACCAGATGCGAATACAGCGGCATGATCATGAACGGCAGGTAGGAAAACACCATGCCGATATACACACCCCAGTTGGTGTGATACAGGCGCAGCGGCGTATCGATCACCCCCAGCCACATCAGGAACTGATTGAGAAAACCATCGTTCTTGAGAATACCGATCCAGGCATACACGCGAATCAGGTAGGAAGTCCAAAACGGCAGCATCACCATCATCATCAGCGTGTCACGAGCAGATTCGGACGCGCGGGCGATGTAATAGGCCATGGGATAGCCGATCAGCAGACACAGCAAGGTGGAGACAAACGCCATCTTCACCGAGCTGATATAGGTGGCGAAATACAGGTCGTCACCCAGCATGAACTTGTAGTGACCGATATTGAGTACCAGGGTGAAGACATCGTCTTCCATCTTGGTCAGCGGCGTATAGGGTGGAATACCCAGTTGCTGCTGCGAGAAGCTGATACCCACTACCAACAGGAAAGGCAGCAGGAAAAATACAAACAGGAATAAAAACGGTACACCAATGACGGTTGTCCTGCCGGACGGTAACCATCGATTGAATTTGAGACTTTTCATGATTTAGCACCACTTGGCCGGTGGGACCGGCTTGCCAAGCCCATCTTTACAGCCATCATATCAAGGCCCTGTCACGACTCGCCCTGATGTGATGACTTACGTTTCACTGCAAGCCGACCCTGTCGGACCGGTTTGCAACCCTCACTCCACATACTTTTTTCTAACCGTTTGCCGTGGCTGGTATACCACAGCAAGCGGCCTGTGCATCAGCCCTGCCGCCACCGCAGCAGCGCGGGCCGTGCTGTCGGGGCCTGGTGGAGCAACTGCCCCACCAGGCCGGGACGCGGTTTAGCGGCCAGTCTTCAACTGAGTCCACAGACGGTTCTGCAGACGCATGATGTCAGCCGGCAGCGGCTTGAGCAGGAACAAGGTCTTCATGACCGATTCAGGCGGATAGATGGACGGATCGTTGGCGATTTCCGGCTTCACGTACTTGCGCGCTGCCGCATTGGCAGTCGGGTAGAACACCTCGTCGGTAATCGCGGCATTGACTTCCGGATTCTGGATGTAGTTGATCCACTTGAGGGCGGATTCCACGTGCGGTGCATCTTTCGGGATCACCATCACGTCAAACCAGATCGGTGCACCAGACTTCGGAATCACATAACCCAGCTGGTAAGTACGCTTGGCTTCGGCGGCACGGTGCTTGGCAATGTTAACGTCGCCAGACCAGCCCAGCGCCAGGCAGATATCGCCATTGGCCAGGTCATTGATGTAGCCGGAAGAGTTGAACTGGGTGATATAGGGGCGGATTTTCTTCAGCAGTTCGAAGGCGGCCTGGTAGTCAGCCGGGTTCTTGCTGTTCGGGTCCTTGCCCAGATGGTGCAGCGCCACAGCGAACACGTCGTTGGCCTGATCCAGCACCGACACGCCGCAGCCCTTCAGCTTGGAAACGTATTTCGGGTCAAACAGGATGTCCCAGCTATCCAGCGGTGCACCGGCACCCAGAATGGCCTTGACCTTGGTGAAGTTGTAACCCAGGCCATCCGTACCATAAGCCCAGGGTACGCCGTGGGCATTGCCCGGGTCGGCATCCTGAATCTTGGCCATCAGCGCCTTGTCCAGATTGGCCAGGTTAGGGATCTTGGATTTGTCCAGCTTCTGGTAGATGCCAGCTTCGATCTGCTTGGCCATGAAGTTGGAAGTTGGAACCACGATGTCGTAGCCGGCGCGACCGGTCAGCATCTTGGCTTGCAGGGTGTCATCGCTGTCGTAAACGTCGTACTTGACCTTCACACCGGTCTGCTTTTCATAGCCAGGAATGGTGCTCTTGGCAATGTAGTCGGACCAGTTGTAGACATTCAGTATCTTGTCTTCTGCCAGAACGCCAGCACTTGGCAACAGCAGAAGCAGCGAACACAGCACTTTCTTGACAAGTTTCTTCTTCATTACAGGCTTCCTAATGTATTGCAAGACCATAAACTCCCTGTGTCTGGGGACGTCAGGGACCTGATGAACTGCACCTCATATTGACCGGTCGGGGATTCCCCCTCATATCCGGCCAGTGCCAAACCCGGGCAAAAGCGGCACGCATATTTGCTAAGCAATATTCGTGCACAACATTTATAACCCCATCCTATCCATTCTGGCTATTTCCAATCCAGATGAATGTGACACCAGTCAGGCAAGAGACGAAGGACAAGGCAACTTACTGCTGCCAGCCTTTCACATTTATTGTTATCGCAGGAAACCCGTGGAAGCCGGCGCGATAGGCAGCAAACAAATCCGCCTGCCCTCTTCCTGCTTCCGCACAGGCCATGACATGCATGACCTGGCCTCCTCCGTTGTAGATTCCACCTCGGTAATGTTTAATAAAATCCACAATTCGTGGCGAGGTGTTACAGCTTTTTAACCACAAAGACATTCAGCCGCAACATGAATTTTTTGCGCATCGCAAAAAAAACCAGCCGGGCAGGCTCTTGACGCCCCAACAAGTTTGCCATCTCACACATCTGATCATTTATCGGCCACAAGCCTGTCAATACGCCCAAAATTACTATTACATATGATCAAAACCCGCAGCCCGCTTGGTGTTTCAAGGGTTTAGCATCCAGGTGTGCTCATGTGGCCCGGGAAGCGGCAAGACAAGGAATGCACGAGGGGCTAACGATTCAACGCAGCCCGTTGCTGTCCGGTAGACAAAAAAAGTTTTTTCTTCTGCTGCAGTGAAATGAGGCAGATTTGCCACAGATCAAATCTGGCTACTTACCGACGTGTCTGCATGGCAAAGAAAAGCGGATTGCCCCTACAGGCAATCCGCTCACGTTTTAGCAAAAACTTTGTGCTGGCTTATATTTGATCAGATCAACCGTGCCAGTAGTGCTTTTTCCATGCCGGCCATATCGGGAATGCGCACCTGCATGCCATTACCAGCCGCCAGATCGACCGCTATGCCGTTACGCGTCATCTGTGTCAGCTGCACGATGCGATTGCCACGCGGATGGATAACCTCAATACGGTCGCCCACGCCAAAGCGGTTTTTCACCTCAACCAGTGCCCAGCCATCGGCATCCACTTCCAGCACATCGCCCACATACTGGCTTTGCTTTGCCTTGGAATGGCCATCCAGATAGTTCTGGTAATCCTGCGTCTGGTGACGCTCCAGGAAGCCCGGGGTATAGCCGCGATTGGCCAGGCCATCCAGCTCGGCCAGCAGGCCCAGGTCAAACGGGCGACCGGCCACGGCATCATCAATAGCCTGGCGATATACCTGGGCGGTACGCGCCACGTAGTACAAGCTCTTGGTGCGGCCTTCGATCTTGAGCGAATCGACACCTATCTTCACCAGTTTTTCCACCTGCTCCACCGCACGCAGGTCCTTGGAGTTCATGATGTAAGTGCCATGCTCATCTTCGATGATGGGCATCAGCTCGCCCGGACGACTGCCCTCTTCAATCAGATAAGTCTTGTCGGCCAGCGGGTGACGTTCGGCACCACCACAGGCGGCAAAGCTCTGGTTGGCTTCTTCCAGTGCCTTGTTGAAGTCCAGCTTGATGGTTTGCACATCGCCAGCGTCGTCACCCTGGGTATCGTGCATCTTGTAATCCCAGCGACAGGCATTGGTACAGGTGCCTTGATTGGGGTCGCGGTGATTGAAGTAGCCCGACAGCAGGCAGCGGCCAGAATAGGCAATGCACAGCGCGCCATGCACAAACACTTCCAGCTCGATATCGGGGCATTCCTGGCGGATTTCGGCAATCTCGTCCAGGCTCAGTTCGCGCGACAGAATAATGCGTGACACACCCAGCTTCTGCCAGAACTTTACGCCCATGTAATTAACGGTATTGGCCTGTACCGACAGGTGGATCGGCACTTCCGGCCAGCGCTCGCGCACCATCATGATCAGACCAGGGTCGGCCATGATCAGCGCATCGGGCTTCATGGCAATCACCGGCTCCATGTCTGCCATATAGGTCTTGATCTTGCTGTTGTGCGGCAACAGGTTGCTGGCCACAAAAAACAGCTTGCCTCGGGCGTGGGCTTCGTCGATGCCGGTTTTCAGCTCTTCGAGCTTGAAGTCGTTATTACGTGCGCGCAGCGAATAGCGCGGCTGGCCGGCGTAAACCGCATCGGCACCAAAATCGTAGGCAGCACGCATTTTGTCCAGCGTGCCGGCGGGCAGCAGCAATTCCGGGGCTTTTAACATAGTGGCTTGGCTTTCTTAATGAGACAGACAGGCAATGGGCAGCGGCATGCGATCCGGCGGCACAAAAGCACGGCGCGATGCATCCTGGTTCAGCCTGTCATCCGAATAATATGCGAGCAGGACGGCTCTGGCGTCCTGCAGGACATCGTCACACTGCGCCAGGAAAGCAGGCCAATCCTCTACCAGCGCCGGCGTCTGCTGGGCGCGGTGGTACAAAATGGACAATAGCGACATGGTGACGGTGTGGTGGTATTTCTCGGCCGCCCCCTGCGCCATGGCATAACGGGACAATGCCCGCGCACAGCGTGCCGCAGCCTCTGCCGCCGGGTATTGCCGACGATAGGCCCAGGCAGCATACAAATGCGCCTGGTGGGTAAACTCGGATGCAGGCAGCGTACTGGATTCCAACTGACGCAAAAACGCCTGGTAGTCCATGAGTCGGGGTCTCCGAAAACTGTAAAAACAAAAAGGCCCCGCCGTATCAGGGGCCTTTTCTAAATATGTTGCGGCGCGATTATGCGCCGCCTATACCAGCACCGTCAAGCATTAAACCCAAGGCGCAGCCAGCATTAAATCCCTGTTTTCAATGCCATTTTTCCCTTATGGTTTTTTGGCCAGCAACACCAGCATCAGCAACTGCACCAACAGGGACAACAGCATCAGCACACCCCAGCAAACCATCAGCAGCGGCGACTGCGCCAAGCTCAGCCCACTCATGACTGCAGCACTGAGCACAAAAGACAACGTCGCCCCCAGCAAGCCGATAAACAATTGTTTGCGCTGGCAGCGCAGACGCTGAATGAACCGTAAAATCATTGCACTCTCCATGCGGATAAACTGCCTGACCGATTGATGGCAAGCCCGTCACCCAGCCGCGTGCTCGGACTTGGACTGCTGTAGCCATTCAAGCTCTGCTTCAGTAAAACCGGCACTGCGGCGGGCATCCAGATTGTAACTGCCGCGATGAGCGGTCAGGTCGTGCTCGGCCAGCAGATTACTGAACGTGGACACCGGGTCCAGTTGCCGCGCACGGCACAGCCAGTGAAACCAGTGATTACCAACCTGCACATGGCCTATTTCATCCTGCAGGATGATGTCCAGAATGGCCACGCTGTCATGATCGCCAATATTCGCCAGCTTGCGCTTGAGCTCCGGACTGGCATCCAGCCCGCGCGCCTCCAGCACCCTGGGCACCAGTGCCATGCGCACCAGCACGTCGTGATCGGTATGGTGGCAGATATCCCACAAACCGTTATGCGCCGGAAAATCACCATAGTCATAGCCCAGTTGCTGCAAGCGCTGCTGCAACAGCCGGAAGTGGCGCGCCTCTTCGGCGGCAATGCGCAGCCAGTCGCCCACATAGGCATCTGGCATGTCGCGAAAGCGCCAGGCGGCGTCAAGTGCCAGATTGACCGCATTGAATTCGATATGGGCAATGGCATGCAACATGGCCGGCTGCCCCAGCGGCGAGCCGGGACGACGTCTCGGCACCTTGGTGGCATGCACCAGTTCCGGCCTTGGCGGATGTCCGGCCACCGGCAAGCGCGACAAGGGCGCATCCAGCCGTTGCAGCTGACCGGCCTGCCATGCGGCATGAATAGCCTCGGCGGCGGCCAGCTTGGCGGTCACCTCACAGCTGCACAGCGCTGCTTCGATCTGCGGATACAAAGAAGAAGGATTCATCATGGTGCAGCATTCTAACGGCTTGCACCGCAATCGGGCGATCCAGCACCCAATTGCGTGCCAATAAAAATATGACCCAGCAGCAGCGCATTTCCTGCTCGCAGGCGGAAGACATGGCAGCATCCAGCACAACAGCATCGTCGCCAGCGCAGGCTTGATGCATAATGCGGGCATCTGCCACAGGGAGAACATCATGCTGTTTAATTCCAGCCAACTCGGCACCGTAGAAGTGGATGAAAGCGCCATCATCAATTTTGCCCAAGGCATCCCGGCCCTGGAAAACTGCACCCAGTTCAAGCTGTTCCATAATGCAGACAGTGATAATCCGTCGGTATTCTGGATGCAGTCGCTGAACGATGCAGGCATCACCCTGAGCGTGACCCACCCGGCCCAACTGGGTGTGCGCTACGAAGTGGAACTGAGTGATGAAGAAGTTTCCCGGCTGGAACTGAGCAAGCCGGAAGACGCCGTCATTCTGGTACTGCTGTATCAGGAACAATCCGAGTCCGAATCCCATCCGGCATTGGGCGAACTGAAAGCCAATATCCGCAACCCGCTGATCATCAACCTGGCCAGCCGTCAGGGCCTGCAAAAAACCGGCCTGTCCTGCGACATCCTGATGCACAACCTGGCCTGATCCCGCCCGGCCCGGTCATTACCGGGCCATCTGGAGTACCGCATGCCCCAAGCCTCTTTGCCCCGCTGCCCCTGGTGCGGCGATGATCCGCTCTATGTTACCTACCACGATGAAGAATGGGGCCGTCCGCAGCACGATGAACACAAGCTGTTTGAAATGCTGATTCTGGAAGGTGCTCAAGCGGGCTTGTCATGGATCACCATCCTGCGCAAGCGTGAAGGCTATCGTCGGGCTTTTTACGGTTTTGATCCGGTAAAAGTGGCGCAGATGAGCGAAGAGGACGTGGAGCGCCTGATGCTGGACAGCAGCATCGTGCGCAACCGGCTGAAAATACGTAGCGCCATCCGTAATGCACGGGTATTCCTGCAGCTGCAGCAACAGCATGGCAGCTTTGATCAGTGGCTATGGGCACACACTGACGGCGGCAGCCTGGTGAATCACTGGCAGTCAATGGCCGATAGCCCCGCCACGTCCGAGCTATCGGACAACATCAGTCGGGAACTAAAAAAGGCCGGGATGAATTTTGTCGGCAGCACCGTGATCTATGCTTACCTGCAAGCCACCGGCGTGATCAACGACCATTTGCAGGGCTGTCACCTGCATCCACAATACCAGCCGGGCTGAAATCAGGCCGGACAGGTATCGAATACCACGGTATGCAACAGCCCATCGGCCGAATGAAACGGGTGGGCGCGCACACATTCATCCTCCTGGCAGAATGCCATCATGCGCCAGCCCTCAATCAGCTCACGCACCTCCTCTTCCGACCAAGGCCCTTCCAGCCGCTCCGGCACCAGCGCCGACAATTCACGACACAGGGCATGCAGCTGCTCGGGAATGTCCAGTTGCTGCAGGGTAAAAATCAGGGGCTTGACCTGAGGCATGCATAGCCTTTCCCCGGAACGGGTATGCGGTGAGCTGCCATCATTTCATGCTTTATTCATCAAATCTAGTTAAAAGACTATTCGTAAAAATCTTTGACTTCTGTCAGTGCAAAATTGCAACGTCGGCAATAAAAAAGGACCGCCCGTCACGGATGGTCCTTTTGTCGACTGCAAAAGCAGCAGGCAGATGCCGACTCAGAACAACTTCAGTCCTTTGAGCATCACCACCAGAATCAAGAGCGGCGACACAAAGCGCACCACCACCAGCAACACGCGCACCAGGCTCTCGTTGTGTAGCTGCCCCTCATTGGACAAGGCCGCTTTCAGGCGATCAAAACCCCACACCCAGCCCACGAACAGACACAGGAAAATACCGCCCAGCGGCATCAGGATGTTGGAAGTCACAAAGTCGAACAGGTCGAACATGGTCATGCCGAACAGCTTGAAATCGGCCATGGTGCTATTGGACAAGGCACAAGTCGCGCCAAACAGTGCCAACACCAACAGATTAATCACCGTTGCCTTGGGGCGGCTGATACCAAAACGCTCGCTCAGTACCGATACCGGCACTTCCAGGATAGACAGCATCGCACCAGTAGAAGCAATAGCGGCCAGAATAAAGAAGGCCACCATGAACAGCTGCCCCATGGGCATGCTGGCAAACACCGCCGGAATGGTGATGAACAACAGCGACGGCCCTGCTTCCGGCTTGAAGCCAAAGGCAAACACCGCCGGGAAGATGGCAATGCCAGCCAGCATGGACACAAACAGATCGGCGCACATCACCCGCAGGGTAGTGGCCGGAATGTTCTGATCATCGCGGAAGTAACTGCCATAAGTCATCATGGTGCCCATTCCAATGGATAGCTTGAAAAATGCCAAGCCCACTGCGGTCAGCACCACACCGGCGGTAATCTTGGAAAAATCAGGCGTAAACAGGAAGCTCACCCCCTGCATGGCACCAGGCAGCATCAGGCTGCGCACGCCGATGACCACCAGCAGCAAAAACAGCACCGGCATCAGCTTCTTGGTGACCGCCTCAATCCCCTTGGCCACGCCCATCAGCAAAATGCCACCAATCAGCGCCAGCACCAGCCATTGCCACAGCAGTGACTGTACCGGGTCGGCAATCAGCGAACCGAATGCCGCCGACGTTACCTTGGGATCACTAGACAGGATGCCACCGCCAATGGCCTTGAATACATAAGCGAATACCCAGGCCGCCACTTCGGAATAGAAAGCCATGATCAGGAAAGCCGACAACACGCCAAAGGCGCTGATCAGCCACCAAGGCTGGCCGGCTGGTGCCAGTTTTTTGAGCGCGGTTACCGCATCGGACTTGGCCCGACGCCCCAGCATGATTTCGGAAATCATTACTGGCAGGCCCACCAGCAAGGTGGCGCAAACGTAAACGATCAGGAAACCGGCACCGCCATTGGTACCGGTCAGGTAGGGAAACTTCCAGATATTGCCAAGGCCTACGGCCGAGCCCAGTGTTGCTGCCAGTACACCAAAGCTGGAGGTAAAACCGTCACGCGCCTTGCCGGCGCCAGTGGAGGCCGAGGATCTGCTGTCCTGTGTCATTTGCTCTCTCATTACGACAAAATTCAAACCCGTTCAAGCGATAACCTGAACGGGTGCCACGGATTCCGGGGTCACCGGAGCGGCGATTCTGAAGTGATTTGCCAGACCATGCAAAATTATTTGTCAGGCCGGATCCTGCACGCGACACAACTCCTTGGTCAGCCGGGCCAGCCAGTCAAAACAGGCAGCCAGTTGACTCTCCTCAATAAACTCATCCGGGCGATGTGCCTGCTCAATCGAACCCGGCCCCAGCACCACGCAAGGTATTCCTGCAGCATGGAACACCCCGGCTTCCGTTGTGTAGGCAACACCATCACCGCCATGGCAGGCGCACAGTTTTTCCACATAATGCAGTACTTCGCTGTCCGGCGTGGCCTCGAAAGCCGGGCAGTACACGCGGGGGGCAATACTGATATCCGCTTCGGCAGCCACCTGGCGCATTTCCAGCAATAGATTGTCGGCATAATCCCGTACCGAATCGACAAAGCGTTGCGGATCATCGCCAGGAAGCCAGCGGCATTCGAAAGTGAACTCGCAATCCTTGGGAACGATATTATTGGCGGTACCGCCGTGAATGGTGCCGGTTTGCAGCGTGGTGAACGGCACATCATATAAAGGCTGATGATGGCCGAAAGAAGCCTCGGTATCTGCCAGTCGGCGCACATGCGTAATCAGCCGTGCGGCATATTCGATGGCATTGACCCCCTGGGGCGTCAGCGAGGAGTGCGCGGCGCGACCTTGTACATGGCAGTGATAATGGGCAATGCCTTTATGCGCCACCACCGGCCGCATTGAGGTAGGCTCGCCGATAATGCAACCAGCCACAGCCACCTTGTCCTGCAACAGACCGTCAATCAGCCGTGGCACACCCAGGCAACCGACTTCCTCATCATAAGACAGCGCAATGCCTAAACCCTGTCGCAAGCGCCCCTGCTCCGCCAGCCCAACCCAGTGCGGCACATGAGACAACACGCAGGCAATAAAGCCCTTCATGTCAGCAGAACCCCGCCCATACCAGCGGCCATCACCTTTGTCGGTTAGCTCGAACGGGGGCGATGTCCATGCCTGACCATCAACCGGCACCACATCGGTATGACCCGACAGCAGCAACAGCGGCTGATCAGCTGAACCGATACGGGCAAACAAATTGGCCTTGCTTCCTTCGTCATTTAGCGTGAGCTGGCATGCAACGCCATACGCTGCAAGATACTGCTTGACCCAGTCAATCAGCTCCAGGTTGGAATGGCGGCTGGTGGTATCAAACGCCACCAAGGTGCGCAGCAGGGAAAGGTAGGAAGAAGACATGGCGCAATCCTGTAGACAAATGCGGTATAGGGCGAAGTCTGCCCCGACTGCCCGGCAGACGGCAATATGCCGTACACAAAAATGCGGATGCACGCCCCTCGCCGGGCGCGGACGGCGCTGGCAGCATATCCCGCTTGGCAAACAGAATGAAACCCGCTATTATTCGCACTCTTCTACGGCGGGTCTCCTCGCATTGTACGGTAGCAAACCTGGTCAGGTCCGGAAGGAAGCAGCCATAGTTACTTAGTACAAGTGCCGAGGGTCAGGCTCGCCACCCCTCCCCTTCTTAGCTTTTCCTTCATCTGTGTACATGTTTACGACATGCAGCTACCATTTTTCGGCCAAATGGAGTTCATTCCATTGTATTCATAGATAAGAATACGCTAACATAGCAAGCATGCGTATGTAATCCTTCATGGAACTTAATGATTTTTTTCAAATCAGATTATTCCTTATGGATTTTCTTTGCTATTTTTAGGACATAGGGCAGTGTCCTAAGCCAAAACAATAATTCAATACAATACTGTTTAGCCTTTTAAGAGGAACAACCCATGAAACTCTTTGAAAAAATCACCAATCCGCGTGAAATCCGCCGCAAGCTTGGCCTTAACCAGCAAGAATTCTGGAGCCGCATTGGCGTAACCCAGTCTGGCGGTTCTCGCTATGAAAGCGGTCGCAACATGCCCAAACCAGTACGCGAACTGCTGCGTCTGGTTCACGTTGAGCAGATCGACCTGTCCAAGGTACGTCGCGAAGACTTCGAAATCGTCGAGTACCTGAAGGAAACCCACCCTGACCTGTACAAGAGCCTGCGCAAGGCAGTACGTGCCAAGATGGAAGCCCAGGAAGGCAGCAGCGAAGCCACCGCAAGCTAATTGTTGTTTTGGGCCAAAGGGCAGCAGCGCTCATCATGCAAGGTGAGCGCTGCTGCCCTTTTTCATGCCTGCCCGCCCCCAGAACCGGCCGGGCTGCTACGCTTACTCGCCGGCATTACGCACCAGCAACACCGGCACATCTGCCTGCTTGAGCAGGCCCTCGGCAACACTACCCATCAGGATATGCATCAAACCGCTCCAGCCGTGGGTTCCCATCACCACCAGGTCTGCACCCCAGCTATTGGCATCATCCAGCAGCACCGAGGCAATCTTGTCGCCCCAGCTTTCCAGAATCTTCACTTCCGGAGTCAGCCCCGCAGCCACAGCCTGCGCCTGCGCCTGACCCAACACCTGCTCGCCCGCCTGCTTGATGGACTTTTGCAGTTCTGCCGCGTCCAGAAATTCGGTACCGCCCCAGCCAAACTGGGCCAGATCCACCACGTGCACCAGCCGGATGGTGCTGTTCATGCTCTTGGCCAGCCGACATGCTTCGGCCAGGGCAAGGTTGGAAGTGTCGCTGTCATCCACCGGCACGAAAATGCGTTGGTACATAACCCTCTCCTTGTGTGTGTTGCTACTATGCATTCAGTCTATCAAACCATGCCCGCTAGCGGTTGATGCAGATTAAGACAGTCGATTAGACTGAACGTCATTTTATTCAGGTGAAATCATGGCCCGTATCAAGATTGCACTGCCAGAGCAGTTCATCTACCAGACAAGCATGGATGTCCGCATCGGCGACATCAACTACGGCGGCCACATGGCCAACGATGCCATTTTGCGGCTGGCACACGAAGCGCGCTTGCGCTGGCTCAAGAGCATGGGCTACAGCGAACTGGATGTCGAGGGTTCTGGCATTATCATGGCAGATGCTGCGGTAATGTACCGGGCCGAGGCCTTTCATGGTGACAGCCTGGTTTTCAATCTGGGCATCGCTGACCCCAACAAGTACGGGCTGGACATCGTCTACCAGGCTATCGATAGCAACAGCGGCAAAGAAGTGGCAAGATTGAAGACGGGAATCGTCTTTTTCGACTACCAGACCCGTCAGGTGGCAGTTATGCCGCCGGCCTTCGTCACAAGACTCAATCAATAACAACAGGGGATTCCGTGATGCGTCCATATCCAACCAATAGTCCGCAGGCTATTGCCCGTTTGCTGGCAATGTTCATGATTTCCGATGGCAATATGGATCCGCGCGAGCTGGACTTGCTGGAAGACGTCAACGTCTACGACCTTATCAACCTGCCTCGCAAACAGTTTGCCCAGGTGCTGGTCGACTACTGTGACGATATTTCGGATGAAGCAGAACAGGATGGCACCATCCATCTGCTGGACACTGACCGCATCGAAGCCATGCTGGCGGAAGTGACCGATCCGAACAAACGCATTCTCACCTGCGTACTGGCCATGGACATCAGCAAGTCTGACGGCACCATCAGCGATCCGGAAATCGTCCTGCTGCGCCACATGATGAAAGAGTGGAATATCAGCCTGGAAGATCTGGAACGCCAGTTCGTACGCTGAACCACAGACTGCGGATTCACGGCACGAGGGCTGTGAACCGTGCGCCCGGCAGTGTCAAAGCCGCCCCGGCTGCCCGTGGCGGCTTTAGTATTTGATAACAACAGGGCTAAGCCACATGAATACACGCTTTAGCGGCAGCGCACACTACGTTGCCACCGACGACCTGATGATGGCGGTGAATGCCGCAATTACCCTGCAACGTCCATTGCTGGTCAAGGGCGAACCTGGCACCGGCAAAACCATGCTGGCCGAAGAAATTGCCGCCAGCCTGGGACGCCCGTTGATCACCTGGCCGATCAAGTCCACCACCAAGGCCCAGCACGGCCTGTATGAATACGATGCGGTATCGCGCCTGCGCGATTCACAACTGGGCGACGCCAAGGTCCACGACATCAGCAACTACATCATCAAGGGTCAGTTGTGGCAGGCATTCGAGGCGGATACCGCGCCGGTGTTGTTGATTGATGAAATTGACAAGGCCGACATCGAATTCCCCAATGACCTGCTGCGCGAGCTGGACCAGATGGAATTCTTCGTGCACGAAACCCAGCAGTTCGTGCGGGCCAGACAGCGCCCCATCATCATCATTACCTCCAACAACGAAAAGGAACTACCGGACGCTTTTCTGCGCCGCTGCTTCTTTCATTACATCCGCTTCCCTGACCGGGAAACCATGCAGTCCATCATCGATGTGCACTACCCCGGCCTGCAGCAACAGCTGATCGGCCAGGCACTGGAGGTTTTCTTTGCCATTCGCGAATTGCCGGGGCTGAAAAAGAAACCCACCACGTCAGAACTGCTGGACTGGCTGAAACTGCTGGGCAGTGAAGGCATAGACAGCGATGAGCTGGCTGAGCGCCATGGCAATGCCAGCCTGCCGCCCCTGGCCGGGGCGCTGCTGAAGAACGAGCAGGATATCTCCCTGTTCGAGCGGCTGGCCAATATGGCCAGACTGCGCCGTGGCTGACGCATCCACGCTGCTACAAGGCTTTGCCGCCCAACTGCGCCTGCAGGGCAAGAGCCCGCACACACAGGACGCCTACCTGCGTGATCTGCAAGGGCTGCAAACCCTGCTGGCCGAGCGTGACTGGCTGCATGTCAGACCAGACGACATCCGCAAAGCCATGGCAACCCTGCACGCACGCGGCATGGGCAGCCGCAGCCTGGCACGTAAACTGTCGTCCTGGCGCCAGTTTTACGACTGGCTGCTGCGTGAGCAACAGCTTGATACCAACCCCTGCCTGGGCTTGCGCGCACCAAAGCAGGACAAACCACTGCCCAAGGCACTGCCGGTGGACGGCACCGCAGCCCTGCTGGAACACATTCCACCCGAAGGCACGCTCAGCCTGCGTGACCGTGCCTTGTTCGAGCTGATGTATTCCTCTGGTCTGCGCCTGTCGGAAGCCGTGGCTCTTGATCTGGCCGATATGGATCTGTCAGAGCAACTGCTACGGGTACACGGCAAAGGCAACAAGACCCGGCTACTTCCCATCGGCCGCACGGCACTGGAATACCTGCAGCAATGGCTGCGGGAAAGAGCCGCTGAAGCAGGCTGCCAGGCGGTATTTGTCGGCCAGCACGGCAAGCGTCTTGGGGCCAGACAAGTGCAGAAGCGACTGGCCGAATGGGCGATCCGCACCGGTATGGACAGACACGTCCACCCGCACATGCTGCGCCACTCATTTGCCACCCACCTGCTGCAATCATCCGGCGATCTGCGCGCGGTGCAGGAACTGCTGGGGCACGCCAATCTGTCCACCACCCAGATTTATACCGCGCTGGACTTCCAGCATCTGGCCAAGGTTTACGATGCCGCCCACCCCCGCGCCCGCAAGAAAGACTGACCGCCCCTAGACACCAGCAACAAAAAAGCGCCGGCTGCTGCCGGCGCTGTTACATGCATCACCCAACCCGCTCAAGCGCGGCGCGGCACCGCAGCCAGCACGGCCTTGAGCAGCTGCCAGGCCTTGTCAACCGAGGCCAGCTCTACCCGCTCTCCCGGCGCATGTGCGCCACGAATGGTCGGCCCAAAGGAAACCATGTCCATGGCGGGATACTTGGCACCAATGATGCCGCACTCCAGACCAGCATGAATCACCTGCACGCCAGACTTGCCACCGAACTCCTGCGTGTAAACCTGCTGGAACAAGGCCAACAACGGCGACTGCGGATTAGGAGCCCAGCCCGGATAACCGCCTTCCATTTCCACGGTAAAACCGGCCAGGCCAAACAGGCTTTCCACTTCCCGAGCCAGCATCCAGGTACCGGAATCCAGCAGCGAACGCACCATCAGGTTGGCAAACACCTTGCCATTTTCCACCCGTACCACACCCAGATTATTCGAGGTTTCCACCACGCCGTTCACGCGCTGGCTCATGCGCTTTACGCCATGTGGTGCCGCGTGCAGTGCGGCCAGAATGGCTGCCTGATCGGCCGCATCCAGCACCGTACTGGCCGAGGCTGATTCAGTCAGTACGGTGATACCTTCATCGACACCTGCCAGTTCAAAACGCAGCAAGGATTGGAAGGCATCCAGCTTGGCTGCAACACGGGCTGCATCCGCTTCCGGATAGGCCACCACTGCCACGGCCTCCCGCGACAATGCGTTGCGGGCGGTACCGCCAACCAAAGACACCAGGCGCAGCTTCGTTTCGGCTTCCAGTTCGCGCAGCAAACGCACCAGCACTTTGTTGGCATTACCACGGCCTAGATGAATGTCGGCCCCGGAATGCCCGCCCTTCAGCCCACGGATGCACAGGGATACCGCCTGATAGCCCGCCGGCAGCGCAACGGAAGCGTAGCTGCGCGTGACATTGACATCCACGCCGCCAGCGCAGCCCATGTAAAACTCGCCCCATTCTTCGGTATCGATATTGATCATCATGCTGCCTTGCAACAGCCCTGGCTCCAGACCCAGCGCACCGCCCATGCCGGCCTCTTCGTCCAGCGTCATCAGTACCTCTATCGGGCCATGTGCAATATCGTCACTGGCCAGCACCGCCAGCCCCATTGCAACGCCGATGCCGTTATCGGCACCGAGGGTGGTGTTCTCGGCCACCAGCCAGCCATCCTGCAATGTCGGGCGGATCGGATCTTTGAAAAAATCATGCTCGGTGCCGGTATTGGCCTGGCATACCATGTCCAGATGCCCCTGCAATACCACACCGACGCGGTCTTCCAGACCGGTTGTTGCCGGTTTGCGCACAATCAGGTTACCGGCAGCATCCACAACAGTCTGCAAGCCGCGCAATTCAGCCCAGCCCTTGAGATAGTCGCGCAATTGCTGTTCGTGCTTGGAGGGACGGGGAATGTCGCACAGGGTCTGGAAATGCTCCCAGACAGCCTGTGGCTGAAGCTCGGCGATGTTAACCACAATATATCCTTTGACATGACATGCTGACGGGCATCTTGTGCGCCGTCATCGATAGCGCGTAGCAGAGACTGTCAATGACAGCCCTGTTTTGTACACAATCGACTTTATCATGCACACGCCGCCTGGTCATGTGGCATTGCACTAGTCAGGCAGGGCACGGCTGCTGGTTGCAGCAGCCCAAAGCAGGAAATCAGGCAGGGATCAGCAATGGTGCATGCGCCAGCGGCGTTGCCGAGCGCATATAGTGGTCCAGCAGCATGCGCATGAACTGATGGCTCCTGCAGATGGCATGGCGCAACTGGCTGATGGTTTCAGCCGATGGGTGTGACCCCACCAGGGTGACGATGATCTCCAGTGCCTCCCAGGGGTGGGCATCGTCATACCGGGCATGCAGCTTCAGCCACTTCATGGCCTTGGTGCGCACCGCATCATCAAACTGGTTTGCATAATGCGGTTTGGCGCACACGCGGGCCGACCACTCGCCGGTTGCCCCTTCGATGGCGTAATTGGTTGCGGCCATGGCCACGGCCAGCGTATCCCGGTGGCACACCTGCCAGCACCACTGGCTCAGGCACAGGGTTTCCAGCGCCTGCGTGCCATGCACCATGGCAGGAACATCTACCCCGGATTCAGCCGCCCAGTTGACCCAATGATCGGCATGGTTCTGTTCCACCCGGATATTGCGGATCAGATAGCGGCGCGCCATATCATGCCCCAGTCCCTGTCCATAACGGATTTTCAGCAGATTCATGGCCATGTATTGGGGAAACTGTTCAATCACCGGCCAGCCGCCAGACAGGAAGGCCTGGTGCGTTACATGATCAAGCCGGGCTTCCTGCATCCGGGTAAACAATTCGTGCTCCACCACCGCGCTTTTATATTGGTCACAATAGTGAACCAACTCCTGCGCCCAGGCCGGATAACTGCAAACATCCATCAGCGGGCCGCTGCGGACAAATGGCTGCTGGTCTGCCATGCTTTCATTCTTTCCTGAAAAGGCCCGTATCAATTGCGGTCGGGCCAGCGGTGTAGGGTGGATTCTGACTGATCATGGGCCGCAGATACAAACGGCTGCGGCTCGCCAATATAATAACCCTGCGCATAATCCACGCCGATCTCCTGCAATGCAGCAAGTATTTCCGGGGCACTGACAAACTCTGCAATCGTCTTTTTGCCGGTGACATGTCCAATATGGTTGATCATTTCCACCATGGCCCGGTCCACCGAATCATTCACCATGTCCTTGACGAAACTGCCATCAATTTTCAGGTAATCCACCGGCAGATGCTTGAGATAGACAAAGGAAGACATGCCGGCACCAAAGTCATCTAATGAAAAATGGCAGCCCAGGCCTTTGAGTTCGCGGATAAAACGCGTGGCCTGCTGCAAATTGGAAATGGCGCTGGTTTCCGTGACTTCAAAGCAGATCATCCCCGGCGCAATGGCATAGCTGACAAACTGCCGGCGGATGAAGTCGAGGAAATTGTCATCGCACAAAGTAGCGCCGGACAAGTTGATCGCACATAGCGAGATGGAGTGATCGCCCTGCTCCTGACGTTGCCACAAGGTTTCAAATGCCAGACGCACGACGATGCGGTCGATATCGGGCATCAGGCCAAAGCGTTCGGCAGCCGGAATGAATGTACCGGGCAGGATGATGTTGTCGGCCTCATCCCGCAAACGCAGCAGCACCTCGACATGCCGCCCGCTCTTTTTTCCTTCATGCCGCAAGGGAATGATGTCCTGGCTGTACAGGCAGAAGCGCTCTTCCTCCATGGCCGAACGCAAACGCTGCACCCAAGCCATTTCTACCGAACGCACTGCCAGTTCAGTATCTTTCGAACTGTACAGCTGAATGCGATTGCGGCCTTTTTCCTTTGCCATGTAACAGGCAATGTCCGCTGCCTGCATGGCCTCGGCCAGCGTAGCGCCCGGCTCGCCCAGAAACACCAGACCAATACTGGTGCTAATGGAAAAGGGAATCCCCTCCCACTGGAAACCTGCCAGCTGTACTGCGCGGCGCAGCCGATCGGCCTTGTCCAGCGCCGTATCGATACGACAGTCCTCCAGCAAGACACCAAACTCATCTCCACCCAGCCGGGCCAGCACATCGGATAGGCCCAACTGCTCCTGCAGTACGCGGCATACCTGGCGCAGCAGCTCATCCCCTGCTGCATGGCCGTTGGTATCATTCACCAGCTTGAATTGGTCCAGATCAACAAACAGCAAGGCATGCGAGGTATCCGTTACCATCAGCCGACTCAGGGCGCGCGTTACCCGCTGTTCAAACTCGCGCCGGTTGTACAGCCCGGTCAGGGCATCGTGTGCAGCCTGCCAGGAAAGATGGCTGATGTATTGCTGCTCGATGGACTTGTCATGCAGTACCAGCACCAGTCCATCTACCACACCCTGCGCATCACGAATGGGCGAGGCCACCAGCGAAACCATATGGCTGCTGCCATCCGCGCCTTGCAGACGCAAACTGGGGAAAGCCTGCTTACTCTCGCAGTGGGTACGCAACTGACTGGTGGTGACCAGATCCATACTGCTGCCGGACAGGTCAATCATGGAGAAGACATCTTCAAAATAGCGGCCCAACACCTGCTGGCCGCCACCAAGCAGGTGTTGGGCCACGGCATTGAGGTAACGCAGCTGACCGGACAGATCAATGGTAATCACCGCATCACCAATGGCGTTGAGGGTGGTTTCCACGCGCTCCTTCTCGGCATTCAGCTCTGCCTGAAAGCGGGCCGACTGTCGCAGCAGCACCCGCACTTGTCGCACCGTCAGCAGCAACAGGGCAGAGCCTGCCAGCAAATTCAGCCACAGCAACAAGGTGGTGGCAAAGCGCGAGCCCTCACCCAGTACTTCGGAAAATGCCCGGGCTGGCGGCTTGAGCTCTTCATTGATCTCGACAATACGTCGCCTGAGCACCATCAGCTCATCGTTGCTGATGTAACCATGATTGAAACCGCTGTGCAGCCGCTCGGCAATGGCGGCGGTTTCCGCCACGTAGCGGTCGCCAATTTCCCAATAATGAATGGCCTGGCTCAGATAGCTGACGTGCCGAAACCACAAGAAGGCCGCCATGATATTGTCGATATCATCCGGATGATTGCCCCCTTGCAGCAGCCCGGCGCGTGCCAGGTCCAGATCGGGTGATGCACGATCCAGCGCCAGCCGTGCCTGACGATCACCCAATTGGATGGCAATGGCTGTCTTGTAGGCAAGGAAATCGGTCTCGGCACGACTGTCAACATAGCGCGAGAGATAGTAGATGGCATCTTTCTGCGCCTTGGACCACAGCCCTTCGCCGCCCACGTAGGCGCGGATGGTAGACAGGACATTCAGACTGAACACACTTACCAGCAGCAAGGCCCCGACAATTGTCACAAAAGGCCAGACCACCCGGATCAGCTTGCGGCTGCCATACGCACTCATCGCAGACATTAAGCTCCCTTGCTATGTATTTCCAGGTATGCGGCAGCCCTGATCACAGGCCCTCACCGTCCACAGGCCCTGCATGAACAAAGCGGCCAGCCCGGATGGTGCTGCCGGTTTCAATTAGCTTGCGCGATGACGCGATGGCAACCATCTATCAATCTTATTTGAATGTCTATTAAACAAACTGTCAATGCCAGAGTAATTGCATTCGGCATACCACTCTTTGGGTATAGCCTTCTTTGGCAGTACTGACCGGCTGATTTGCAGACCCTACCCTTGGCAATAAAAAAGCTGCCAACGGCAGCTTTGAGTTGATGGGCATGCCCATTTCCAGCACACCCCAGCTCAGGCCTGCACCTCCTCGCCATCCTGCTGTTCCTGCTGCAACTGCCACATCTCGGCATAACGACCACCTTGCTCCAGCAAGGCGCGGTGGGTGCCACGCTCCAGCACATGGCCGGCATCCATCACGATGATCTGGTCGGCATCCACAATGGTGGATAAACGATGGGCAATGATCAGCGTGGTCCGATTGGCCGAGATGCTTGCCAACTCATGCTGGATCGCCTTTTCCGTACGGGAATCCAGTGCGCTGGTTGCTTCATCAAAAACCAGGATGGGCGGATTCTTCAGTACGGTACGGGCAATCGCCACCCGCTGCTTTTCACCGCCGGACAATTTCAGGCCACGCTCCCCTACCTGGGTGTCATAGCCATCGGGCAGGCTCATCACAAAGTCATGGATATGTGCAGAACGGGCTGCCTCCATGACTTCTTCCCGGCTCGCACCCGGACGTCCATAAGCAATGTTGTAATAGATGCTGTCATTGAACAGCACCGTATCCTGCGGCACGATGCCGATGTGCGCGCGCAAACTGTCCTGGGTAAGCTGGCGGATGTCGCGCCCATTGATGCTGATGCTGCCCTGGGAGACATCGTAAAAGCGGAACAGCAAGCGCGACAGGGTTGATTTGCCAGCCCCGCTGGCACCAACCACCGCCAAAGAGCTACCCGCAGGAATCTCGAAATTCAGCCCGTGCAGAATGGTGCGCTTGTCATCATAAGTAAATTCAACATCGGCAAAGCGGATGCCGGCCTGCCGGGTATCCAGCGCCACGGCACCGGCTACATCGTCCACTTCCTGATGGGTGGAAAGCAGGCCGAACATGCGCTCGATATCCGCCAGCGAATGCTTGATTTCGCGATAGATGAAACCAAGGAAATTCAGCGGGGTATAAAGCTGGGTAATGAAGGTGGCCACCAGTACCACATCGCCCACCGTCATCTTGTGCTGCACCACACTATTGGCCGCCAGCACCATGATGAGGGTGACACCGCTGGCAATGATGATGCCCTGGCCAGCGTTAAGCATGGACAGCGACACCTGGTTCTTGATGGCTGAAGCCTCCCAGGCCGCCAGATTGCGGTCATAGCGCGCGGCCTCGTACTGCTCATTATTGAAGTACTTCACGGTTTCGTAATTGATCAGCGCATCAATGGCCTTGGCATTGGCCTTTGAATCCAGATCATTCATGCTGCGGCGGAACACCGTGCGCCATTCGGTCACCACCAGGGTAAACACGATGTAGATGGCAATGGTTCCCAACGTAAGCGCAGCAAACTCCCAGGCATAACGGCTGAACAGAATGACCGACACCATGCCGATTTCAAGCAGTGTCGGCAGGATGTTGAACACCATGAAATTCAGCAGAAAGCCGATGCCCTTGGTACCACGTTCGATATCCCGGCTCATGCCGCCGGTCTGGCGTTCCAGATGAAAACGCAGTGACAGGCGGAGCAGATGCTGGAACACACCGCGTGCCACGCTGCGAACCGCCCCCTGAATGACACGGGCAAATACGGCATCGCGCAACTCACCCAGCACACTGGATGTCAGCCGGGCCACGCCATACCCCACCAGTGCCATCACCGGCACGGCCAACAGCGTGGCCGGAACGGAAAGCCGGTCAACAATATCCTTCAGATAAAGCGGCACAGTGACAGCAGCCACCTTAGCCAGAATCATGCAGGTCAGGGCCAACAGCACCCTGCCCTTGAACGCCCACAGATACGGCAGCAGTGTTCTGAGGGTTTGCAGGTCGTTTCGGTTGGCCGGCGCAGGGCCGCTATGGGTAAAACGCATGAAAACTACCTGTCGGGAGGCTGGCCGCAACCAGCACATGATGGACGCACCCTATCATCTGGTCTGCAACCAGCGGGGTGACGACGTGACGATGCCGCAGCGGCACTGGGTTAATGCAGGACGCGCGGTGCCACCAGCGTCATTTCCGGAATGGTGACATCAAAGCGCTTGCCGTCATCCGCCAGCATCTGGTAGCTGCCGCGCATCGACCCGTAAGGCGTCTTCAGATGCGTAGCACTGCTGTACTCGAAAGTCTGGCCAGGCTCCAGCCGGGGCTGCTCGCCCACCACGCCCATGCCACGCACTTCCTGCTCCTGATTGTTGGCATCCGCGATAACCCAGTGCCGGCTGATCAACTGGGCCGGTTCGTTACCGGTATTGGTCAGACGAATGCGATAACCGAACACATAGACGTCGGTCGCCACATTGGATTGTTCGGCGATGTAGTGTGGTTCGGCCTCTACTTCAATCTGGTAGATTTTGTCTGCCATGCTCGTTTCCTTGTGCTGGTATGCTGCATTTTATCGCACTCGGTCGCGCTGGCGCGGTAGAATAAGCGCCTATTTCATGACTCCATCCGTGTTTGCAAGGTAGACCATGCGCGACTTCCGTATTGCCCCCAGCCTCCTATCCGCCGATTTTGCCTGTCTGGGCCAGGAGGTGCGCGACGTCATCGCCGCCGGAGCCGACATCATTCACTTTGATGTCATGGACAACCATTATGTCCCTAATCTGACCGTAGGCCCCCTGGTATGTGAAGCCATCCGCCCGCATACACAAGCCCCCATCGACGTGCACCTGATGGTCAAGCCGGTGGACAGCCTGGTGCCGATGTTTGCCAAGGCCGGTGCCAACATCATCACCTTCCACCCGGAAGCGTCGGAACACATCGACCGCACCCTGGGCCTGATCAAGGAATCCGGCTGCAAGGCTGGTCTGGTATTCAACCCGGCTACCCCGCTATCTTATCTGGATCACGTGATGGACAAGATCGACATGGTGCTGATCATGTCGGTCAACCCTGGCTTTGGCGGCCAGTCCTTCATTCCGCATGCGCTGGAAAAAGTGCGTGCCGCGCGCCAGCGCATTGATGAGTATACCGCCAAGCATGGTGGAGAAATCTGGCTGGAAGTGGATGGTGGCGTAAAAGTGGACAATATCGCTGCCGTTGCCGCCGCAGGTGCCGATACCTTTGTTGCCGGTTCGGCCATTTATGGCCAGCCTGACTATCAGGCCGTGATTGCTGCCATGCGTGCCGAGCTGGCCAAGGCCGCCTGATGCAGGCCGCCATTGTTACCGGCGCATCGCGCGGCCTGGGTCTTGCGCTGTGCGCCGAACTGCTTCAGCGCAATTTCGTGGTAATCGGCCTGGCGCGGCAGCACAGCGAAGCCCTGCAGCAACTGGCGGTACAATATGCAGGCCGTCTGCACTTCCTGCAGGCAGACCTGGCAGACAGCGCCAGCCTGCAAGGCCTGATGGATGAAGCGCTGCAGCTGCTTCCCCTGCACGATATCCGGCAATTGCTGCTGATCAATAATGCTGGTGTCGTCACGCCGATTGCTACTGCCGGCTTCTACCCGGCAGCCGAACTGAGCCAGGCCATTGCCATCAACCTGACCGCCCCGATGCTGCTGACCGATGCCCTGCTGCGCCTTGATGACGAACCGGATTGCGCGCTGCGCATCGCCTGCATTTCCTCTGGCGCAGCCATCAAGGCATATCCGGGCTGGGGTGTTTATGGCAGCAGCAAGGCCGGGCTGGATCACTTCTGCCGACATGTCGCCCAGGAGCAATTGGCCCGTGCCAATCCGGCCCGTATCGCCGCCATCTACCCTGGTGTTATCGATACCGACATGCAAGCCAGCATCCGCAGCAGCGATCCGCAGCAATTTCCCAACCGCGAACGCTTTGATGCCCTCAAGCGCGAGGGTGGGCTGAGCACTCCGCAACAGGCCGCCCGCAAGATTACCGACCATCTGCTCAGCGCAGAATTCGGCGTAGAAACTGTCATCGACATCCGGCAGCTGCCGGACACCGCACAACACTGAATACCCAGTCCCATGAATCTGAAACACATCAAAGCCGTTGCCTTCGACCTGGACGGCACCCTGGTTGACTCCATCCCTGATCTGGCCGCCGCTGCCAATGCCATGCGCCAGCATCTGGGCCTGCCTATCCTGGCCGACCTGCGCATTCAGGAACATGTTGGCGACGGCATTGCCAGCCTGGTGCATCGCGCCATCACCGACGAACGCCACGGACAGGCCGATGCCGCCATCTGGGAGCAGGGCTTCAACTTTTTTGTGCGTTACTATCACGCCCACCTGACGGACAACACCACGGTATATCCGGGCGTGCGTGATGGCCTGGGTCTGCTGCGCGCCCTGCAGCTGCCCGTGGTGGTGGTCACCAACAAATCGGAATACCTGGCCATTCCCTTGCTGGAGCAGCTTGATTTGCGTGAAGCCTTCAGCCTGGTGATTGGCGGCGACACCCTGGCCGAGAAGAAACCCTCAGCCCTACCGCTACAGCATGTCTGCAATGTGCTGGGTATCAACACCAGCGAACTGGCCATGGTGGGCGATTCGGAAAACGATATCCTGTCGGCACGTGCCGCAGGTGCAACGGCCATCGCCGTGAATTATGGCTATGCCGATGCCAGCCAGCTACAGGCGGATCTGGTCATCGGCAGCCTTGCCGAACTGTACGATTTGATGAAAAAATAAGGCCCACAACTTCATTCCATACGGATCAAACCTGCATCATGACTTTCCTGCCCGCACCGGCCAGTTGGCGATGGCAACGCTAAGCCACATTCTGTCCAACCTTTTCGCTTTCAATCCGGTTTCAAGGTAGCGCACTCATGACGCATGAAGAATTCAACCAGCTGGCTGCGGCCGGCTACAACCGTATCCCGGTCACACTCGAACTGTTTGCCGATCTCGACACGCCGCTGTCGGTCTATCTCAAGCTGGCCAACCAGCCGTACTCCTATCTGCTGGAATCGGTAGTCGGGGGCGAGCGCTTTGGCCGTTACTCCTTCATCGGGCTGCCTGCTACCACGCGCCTGCGTGTCAACGCACACAAGGTACAGGTGGAGTATGGCGACAAGGTGATCGAACAGTACGAAGGCGACCCGCTGGCCTTTATCGAAACCTTCCAGCAACGCTTCAGCGCGCCACCGGTGGAAGGGCTGCCGCGCTTCACTGGCGGCCTGGTGGGCTACTTCGGTTACGACACCGTCCGCTACGTGGAAAAACGACTGGCCGACACCCGCAAGCCAGACCCGATTGGCACGCCGGACATCCTACTGATGGTGTCGGAAGAGCTGGCCGTAGTGGACAACCTGTCCGGCAAGCTGTACCTGATCGTGTATGCCGATCCTGCGGTACCCAATGCGCTGGTCAAGGCAGAAAGCCGACTGGGCCAGCTACGGGCACGGCTGCGTGAACCGATGGACATTCCGCTGTCACTGCCATCGCAAATCAGCAAGGCTGTTTCCGAGTATGGTCAGGAAGAATTCAAACAGGCGGTGGAAAAGTGCAAGCACTACATTGTGGATGGCGACATCATGCAAGTGGTGCTGGCCCAGCGCATGCAAATGCCCTACCGCGACTCACCACTATCGCTGTACCGCGCCCTGCGCAGCCTGAACCCGTCACCGTATATGTTCTTCTACCATTTTGACGACTTCCACGTTGTGGGTTCTTCACCGGAAATTCTGGTGCGCCGCGAACAGGAAACCGTTACCGTGCGCCCTATCGCTGGCACCCGCGTGCGCGGCAAGAACCGCGAGGAAGACGAAGCACTGGCAGAAGAGCTGCTGGCCGACCCCAAGGAAATTGCCGAACACGTGATGCTGATGGACCTGGGCCGCAATGACATCGGTCGGGTTGCCAACACCGGCAGCGTCAACATTACCGACAATATGGTGATCGAACGTTACTCGCACGTAATGCACATCGTCTCCAGCGTGGAAGGCCATGTGAAGCCGGATGTTTCCAACATCGACATTCTCAAGGCCACCTTCCCGGCCGGTACGCTGTCTGGCGCACCCAAGGTACGCGCCATGGAGATCATTGACGAGTTTGAACCCACCAAGCGCGGCGTATACGGCGGTGCCGTCGGCTATCTTGGTTTCAATGGCGATATGGATCTGGCGATCGCCATTCGCACTGCCGTCATCAAGAACGACATGCTTTATGTGCAATCCGGTGCCGGCATCGTCGCTGATTCAGTGCCGGAATCCGAATGGCAGGAAACCCAGAACAAGGCCCGCGCCGTCATCCGCGCAGCAGAATTAGCCCAAGCCGGGCTGGATGCCTGATGACAGCAGGCTGTCATCAACGGCACGAACCCCGCCTCGGCGGGGTTTTTTTATACTCGACTAAGGGATGGTGCCGAGAAGTGATGTGCATCCTGCTTCATCAGGAAAAGAAAATAACTAATCACCGGCAAAGAAATCAATGGCCACCCAACCAGGCGAAACAATAGAAGATTAAAACCAGAAAACCATGACTCCTGCACCAGCAGGAACCAGCATGATGCCGAAACAAGGAATGCAATGATCTTGTTGGCACAAATAAAAAATATATCGCTCCAGCCAATATTATTTATTGACGCATGCAACATATTGCCAGAAACAATACCCATAATAAAATAAATTACCGTATCAAGCAGCAAATATGTATCCCACAGCACGCCTTTACTATGAAAATAGCCCTGAAACAGTTCAAACAAAAAACCCAACAACAACAATAACACTCCTTTTCTAACCGTTAAAAACACCCCCACCAGAAAAATAAAATCATTAGAAAGATTAAAAACAACGCCATCATACAATAAAATATAAGCAAAAACAGTAAATGAAATTGTCAACATAGCCAGCAAAAGGAAAAACACATATCGCTCAAAATAATTTACATTTAGCAACCTGGATAAATCAAGCATGGTAAATTTTGGCAGCAGCAAAAATCGCAGAGAGAACATTGCCAAAATATGAATAAAAACAAAAGGAATCAGCGCAAGAATATATTGTAAATAATACCGAATCATCAAGAAAATATCACCGAGATAATACATAAAGCACCTCGCTGCAAACTTAATATCAGAACACACCAAACCCAACACCAGGTCGGTTCATTTTCAGACTTACCTAACATTGCCAGCACGCTGAGCACCCACCAACTCACTGCAAATGAATACTTATCATTGACAAATAAAATCAACTGCCACGCTCAAATCAGTGGGCTAATCTAGCACGCGCCCAAGCGGCAATAAATCAGAAAGTTCTTATAATTTATCTGGCACCCGCATCGCCACCACCGAGACGATGGCGTATTGACCCGCAGCAGCCCGACAGAAGCAGGTATAATTGACGGGTCACCCTCACAATCCCACGCATGCCATCCGCCCCACGCAACCGGCAAAGGTGAGACTGACCGACAACAAGAGAAGACCCGTTTACATGACCCGTTCGTTTCGTACACTCCATTCCCTCTGCCTGGCCCTGACCCTTGCCACCACCCTGTCAGTGCAGGCCGGCAATAAGGAAGATCTGCTTGCCGCCCGCGAGGCCTATCGCAGCAACGACATCGGCAAGCTGACTGCCATCGCCAGCGCCATGCCCGCCAGCTATGTACTGCATGACTATCCGTCCTACTGGCTCACCCTCAAAGCGCTGGACCGCGACAACGATGGCCAAGTCGTAGGCTTTCTCAATACGGTGCGCGAAGGCTGGATGCCGGAAAAAATCCGTAATGAATGGCTGAAAAAGCTGGGCAAGCGCGAAGACTGGGGCAGTTTTAGTGCCGAATGGAAAAAGCTGCCTGCAGAAGCGCGAGATGAGGAATCCATCTGTTATGGGCAGTTGCTGGATGTGCGCCAGGGCCGCAAGCCAGATGACCTCAACCGTTTTCTGGAAATGCGCGCCGCACCGGACGGCTGCAATCAGCTGATTACGGCAGCAGCGGCCCAGGGTTTGTTGACCCAGGACTGGCTGTGGCGCAGGGAGCGCCTGCTGCTGGCCGGCAATTACGTTTCTCAGGCCCGCCAACTGGCTGACGCCACCAATCTGCCACTAGACAATGCCGCCTTGAATAATCCGGCCATGGCAACTGCTGGCAGCCCCGGTGGGCAAGAGGCGATGGTCTACGGCATTGTCAGCAAGGCAAGAAGTGATATCAGCGGTGCCGCCAGCCGCCTGAGTGCAGTGGAAGCATCGCTCAGCAAGGAGCGCAGCGGTTTTGCCTGGGGCCAGCTGGCCCTGCTGTCGGCGCGCAAGCAATTGATGTCCCAGGCGCTGCAATGGTATGCCAAGGCCGACCCGCAGCAACTGACGGGTGAACAGTGGGAATGGTGGGCCCGTGCCGCACTGCGAGGCGAACAATGGGCACAACTGGAGCAGATCACCCGCGCCATGCCTGCCGCAGTAGCGGGCAAGCCAGCCTGGCAATACTGGCGCGCGCGCAGCCTGAAACAGCTGGGTCGAGGCAATGAGGCACCGGCGCTGTTTGCCCGCGCCAGCGTTGGCCATCACTACTATGCCCTGCTGTCATTGGAAGAGCTGGGCAATGCCTTGTCCACACCGGCCAGCAAGACAGGCCCTTCCGCAGCAGACATCAGCGCCATGCGTAGCAATCCGGCTATCCAGCGTGCGCTGATGCTGCTCGACATCAGCACTAGCGAAGGCCGGGGTGAACTGCGCAGCGATGCACAGCGCGAATGGCGCTGGGCCATGCGTGGCCGCAATGACATGGAGCTGCTGGCCGCTGCCGAAATTGGCCGCCGCGAAGCCTTCTACGACATGGCCATCTACAGTGCCGAGCGCACCAAGGAAGACCATGATTATTCCCTGCGCTATCTGACCCCCTACCGGGATGTCACCCAACGCTACGCCCGCCAGTTGAATGTGGACGATGCCTGGGTCTATGGCCTGATTCGTCAGGAAAGCCGCTTCATTACCGCAGCCCGTTCCGGCGTTGGTGCATCCGGGCTCATGCAGCTGATGCCGGCAACCGCCAAGTGGGTGGCCAAGAAAATGGGCCTGGGCAGCTATTCTGTCACCGATATCGAAACCAATGTCCAGCTGGGCACCTGGTATCTGCGCTATGTCCGCGACAGCCTGTCCGGCAACGAAGTCATGGCCACCGCCGCTTACAATGCAGGCCCTGGCCGTGCCCGTGCCTGGCAGGATGCCCGCCCGCTGGATGGCACCATCTATGCAGAAACCATTCCCTTTAGCGAAACGCGCGACTATGTTCAGAAAGTCATGGCCAATGCGGCTTACTATGCCAGCACCTTTGGCCATGACAATATTTCGCTGAAAACCCGCATGGGTACTATTCCGGCTCGTTAGGCCGCTTGGCAAAACAGGAGAAAGCAATGCATGACCAGCGCATTTGTCTGATCGGTGGCAGTGGCTTCATCGGTAGTTATGTTGCCGAGCACCTGACAAAACAGGACGCCTCGCTCACCATTGCCACCCGCAACCGCGACCGTCACAAGGCATCGCTCATCGTACTGCCAAAAACCGAAGTGGTTTCCACCAATGTGCATCACCCGCTGGCACTGCAGGAACTACTGGCAGGGCATGATGCAGTGGTCAACATGGTCGGCATCCTGCACGGAACCCGCAAGGACTTCGAACGCGCGCACGTGGAGCTGCTGGACAAGATCATCAGCAGTTGCCACAAGCAGGGCATTCGCCGACTGGTACACATCAGCGCACTAGGGGCAGACCCGCACGGCCCCAGCGACTACCAGCAAACCAAGGGCATTGCCGAACAGCATCTGCAGGACAGCGGACTGGATTGGACCATCCTGCGACCATCGGTGGTGTTCGGGCGTGGCGATAGCTTTCTCACCCTGTTTGCCGACTTGCTGGACAAACTGCCACTGCTACCGCTGGCCGGCGCACACGCCCGCTTTGCCCCGATATGGGCGGATGATCTGGCCCGCGCCGTGGTTGCCTGCCTGCAAAACCCCCATAGTGTGGGCCAGCGCCTCGACCTGACCGGCCCGCGCAGCTATACCCTGGCTGAACTGGTGCGCTATGTAGGCCGGCTGCGTGGCACGCCGCGCCCAGTCTTCGGCCTGCCGCAAGGCTTGGCCATGCTGCAAGCCATGCTGATGGAGCTGCTACCCGGTCCCACCCTGATGAGCCGTGACAATGTCCGCTCGGTAAGCGTGGACAATGTCAGCCCGCACCCCTTCCCTAGCAAGCTGCTGGGCTTTGCCCCCACACCGCTGGAAGTGGTAGCACCTCAATATCTGGGCCGGGATGAGTTCAACCTCATCCTTGCCGATTACCGCAGGGAAGCAGCGCGCTGATGCAGATTTACATTGTTGGCGGTGCCGTGCGGGACCGCTTGCTGGGCCTTCCGGTGAAGGACAGGGACTGGGTAGTGGTGGGCGCCAGCGTGCAAAGCATGCTGCAACAGGGTTTCAAACCGGTAGGCAAGGACTTTCCGGTTTTCCTGCATCCGCGCAGCCACGAAGAATATGCCTTGGCCCGCACCGAGCGCAAAACCGGCAAGGGTTATCACGGTTTTGCCTTTCATGCGGACGAAAGCGTGACACTGGAACAGGACCTGGCCCGGCGCGACCTCACCATCAACGCCATTGCCCAGGATGATCAGGGCCGACTGATCGACCCCTACAACGGCCAGCAGGACCTGCGCGCTGGCCTATTGCGCCATGTCAGCCCGGCTTTTGCCGAAGACCCGGTGCGCATTTTGCGGCTGGCCCGCTTTGCCGCCCGCTTCGGCTTTAGCGTTGCCCCCGAAACCATGCAGCTGATGCGCGACATGGTGGCTGCTGGCGAGGTGGATGCCCTGGTGGCCGAACGTGTATGGCAGGAAATGGCCAAGGCCCTGATGGAAGACAAGCCATCGCGTTTTTTTCTGGTCCTGCGCGCATGCGGTGCCTTGCAACGCATCCTGCCGGAAATCGACGCCCTGTTTGGCGTACCGCAACGGGCCGACTACCACCCTGAAATCGACACCGGCGATCATGTCATGCGCGTCATCGACATGGCCGCCAGCATGCAGCAGCCATTGCCTGTGCGCTTTGCCGCGCTCACCCACGATCTGGGCAAGGCACTGACACCCGCCGCTGTGCTGCCGCGCCATATCGGCCATGAAGCCCGTGGCGAAAAACCCCTGCTGGCACTATGCACCCGCTTGCGGGTACCTGCCGAGTGTCGCGACCTGGCACGCATCACCGTCCTCAACCATACCAAGATCCACTGCACCGCCGAGATGAAACCGGCCACCATCCTGCGGCTGTTCCGCGACTGCGACGCGCTGCGTCGCCCGGAACGCTTTCGCCAGATGCTGTCTGCCGTACTGGCCGATGCGCGTGGTCGGCTGCATTTTGAAGACTGCGCCTACCCACAAGTGGCATGGATGGAGCAAATGCTGCAAGCAGCCTTGCAGGTAGATGCCGGTGCCATTGCCAACAGCTGCGCCGACCCACGCCAGATCCCGGTTCAGGTGGATGCTGCCCGTACCGAAGCCATCCGCATGGCGCGTCAGCAGCTGCACACCCAGCAAGAATCATGATGCCAACGTGCTAGAATGCATCGGCACCACTCATGGAGAAATCGTAATGAAAATCTGTCTGAGCCTGATTCTGCTGGCCCTGAGCGCCAGCGCACTGGCCAACTCCGCCTGCGATAAGCCCAAAAATGACTTTGACGGTCTGTATTGCCTGAACAAGGTGTATAGCCAGGCCGACAAGGACCTGAACGAGAGCTATGGCGAACTGGCGAAAATGCTGGATGCCAATGGCAAGAAATCACTCAAGAACGGCCAGCTGGAATGGATACGCCAGCGCAATGCTGATTGCAGCTACAGCGATTCGCGTGGCTTCTTTGTCAATCTGGACTGTGCCACCCGCACGACGATCGACCGTCTGCAGTTCATCAACGACCGCAAGCGCGAATGCAAGAGCGCTGGATGCATGAACAGCAAACTGCAATAAACCCGGCTTGCCACTCCCAGCGTCATCTCAGGGGGGTGGCAGCGGGCCTGCCGCCTGGCAACGGGCGGCACCCGCAGCAATAGCACGCGCCAGCATGGCCGTGACTGCCGGTTGCGCCAGCCTGGCTTCTTCTGCCGCATTCACGATGACCCCGTGCTCAATCAGCACTGCGGGCTGAGTTGCCGTTTTCAGTACCACCAGATCATCAAACCAGTAAATCCCCAGCGCAGCATCGGCCAGCGGACGATTTTCACCGGCAATCGGCTCAGCATGATGCAAGGTGGGACGCTCACCGCTTTCCTGCAAGGACAAGGCGATTTGCCGCGCACAAGCCAGGCTTAGCGCAGCAAACGGGTTTTTGCGGGATACAAACAGCGAATAGCCATGGAAACGCCCGGCTTCACCCAGGTATTGCGGCTGCACCGAATCATGGTGCACCGACAGCAGCAGCTGGCGGCCTTGCGCCAACCGGGTGCGCTCGCTTAATTGCGTGATATTGCCCTCGGCACCGATCACGCTCACCGCCACGCCACGCTCACGCAGCTGCTCTGCCAGCAGCAAGCCGGCACGGCGATTGAAACTGAACTCGGTCTGGCCGCTGGCACTGCGGGCACCAGAAGCCTGCAGGGAATGACCGATATCCACGGCCACAGACTGTATCCCGCCAGCACCAGCAGGCAGCGCAAGCATACCTGCCAGCCAGCCCTGCACCAGCCAGCGTCTCAGCATGCTGCCTGCACCTCCAGCTGCCTCACCCGCTCGAACAGGCAGACGGTAGCCGCCATGGCCACATTCAGCGATTCAGCATGCCCCGGCATGGGAATGCGTACCCGGGCATCCGCCAGTGCCAGCAAGGCCGGGCTCACGCCTGCACCTTCATTGCCGAATACCAGTGCCACCGGACCAGTCAGATTCTGGCTATACAGCGAGCTGCTACCTTCCAGATAAGTCACCAGCTTGCGGCCCTTGAATTCAGCCAGCGCAGCTTCCAGATCCACCTGCTCGTGAATGTTCAACACAAAATGGGCACCCATGCCCGCACGCAATACCTTGGGCGAGTAAACATCGACACAGCCCTTGGATAGCAATACATCGCGCACACCAGAGGCAGCGGCACAACGCAGGATGGTGCCCAGATTGCCCGGATCCTGGATATCTTCCAGCACCACGCGCGCGGCATCCGGTGCGGGTGATGGTGGCTGCGGGCGTTCACACAGTGCCAGCAGCTCGGGAGGGCTAGCCAGGGCGCTTACCTTGGCCATGACAGCCTCCGGCAGCATGACCACCGTTACAGCCGCCGGCAGCCTTGCCAGCAGGGCTTGCACTTCTGCATGCTGGCTGGCTGCTTCGTTCAGATACAGGCGGTGTGGCGGCTGCCTGGTTTCCAGGCAGGCATCGGTCAGGTGAATTCCTTCCAGCACCATCAGGCCCTGCTTGCGCCGCTCACGGCTGTTCTGCACCAGCCGCGCCAGTTGCTTGATTTCTTCGTTATGCGGTGAGCTTATGCTTTTAACGGTGTACAACATGCATCAATGGTGCGGCGTCAGCCTGGCCACCAGTTCCTTGAAACGGTGATAGCTTGTGTCGTCGATGGCCCGTCCGCTGCGGCTGTTATCCACATAGAACACCCCGACCAGCCGATGGCCAAGGTAAAGGCTCATGACAGCGAATTCGCTATCCCCGATATGTTCGAAAAAATCATCCTCATACTTGCGTACCAGCTGATTACGCACGGTTTCCGGTGCATGGAAGCTTTGCGCCTTGCTGGTGAGCAAGGCAAAGAAACTCCCCGGTTCCAGATCCAGCACCAGCTTGCGCAGTGCATGGCCCTCGGCCAGTCCTACCTGATATTTCAGCCGCAGGCTATGACTGTCGTGGTCGTAGCGGTAATACAGCACGCGCTCGTACTTCAAGTCATTGGACAGATGGCGGATGGACTCGCGTATGCCTTGCTCTAGTTGATCCGGCGAAGCCAGGCTTGCGGCCTTCTTCATTTCCGATCGCTTGTATTCGCCTTCAATAAACAGGATGGCCCGCGCCGGATAGGTATACGCCGGTGCACGTGGCTGGCGCGCGACCGTCAGGCAAGCCTGCACCACCCCCAGATACACCTGCTGCGGGGTGGCACCTATCAATTTCGCTGTCACATCCAGCCCGACATTCCACGGTGCCCGCCACCACCCCTGCTCCAAAGAGTTGGCCGTAGCCATGGCCAGCTTCAGCAACTGTTTGCGCTTGGATGGTGCGCCACTGCCAAGCAGGGTAAGCAAACCGACCGGCAAGGGAATGGCGCGGACAAACTGCTCCAGCAGCTTGGAATAATCGGTGCCGAAATGATCGGACACCTCCTGCAGCAAGGGTTTGTCCGGTAGCTGGTTACGATAGATCAGGTAGAGGCAGGCTGGCAGATTGTAGATCAGCGCAGCAACAAAGCAGTCTTCCACCTTGTGCTCACCCGTGATGGACAGCCACTCCTTGATGATGAGTGCCGCCACCCGGCTGCGCCCCAGCCAGTCTTCCACGGCCTCCACCACGTCGGCGTCCAGCTTATCCGGCAGCGGCTGCATGGCGCTTAGCTTGCCAAAACGGCCCACAACGGCTTCCAGCCCCATCAGCATCAAGGTCTGCTCGACCGAAGGAGTGGACTCGTTACGCTGCAAGGCATGCGAACCACCCACCACGCGCAGCAGGTCGAACAAGAGCAAAGGATCAGACAGGCAGAGATTGGCCAGATCAGTAAAGCTGATCAGGTCGTTATGACGCGCGCAGGCATCTTTCACCCCCTCCAGGGTGGCAGGGAGAATCGGCCAGCGTCGCTCGGAGATAGACTGAAACCAGTTAGCAAGATCCATGAGGGTGGCACCAGATCAGCAATTCTTTCTGCAGCGGACCGCCAAGCGGAATCCGGCTATCAGGTTGGACATCGGGAACCGAGAAGGTATTGCTTACCAGCACACTGGCCGGAGCACCTTCGGTCAGAAATTTGTGCCAGACACGTGGCATGGGTGCCGGCGACAAAAAAGCGTAGATAGCATCATGCTGGCCCCAGTGCTCGCCCCAGAAGCTGCGGCAGCCAAACCGGACTCCCGCAGGACGACCAGCAAAATACCAGCGCAAGCAGGCCAGCAAGCAGCTGCCCCAGGCATTTTCCAGGGCAAGTATGTGCAAATCCGGCCGCAGCGCCGCCAGCTGGATAGCCAGCCGTCCATCACCACAACCAGCCTCCAGCACATGAGCGCCCTGCGGCAGATAGGCTGCCAGCTTGTCGGCCACCTCGCGTCCGGAACGATACAGCGGCACGCGTTCGGTCAGCGCATTTCGTCCCAGCGCAAAGGTTAGCAGCAGGCCCAGCAAATACACCCACGCCGGTACAGCCAGCTGCTGCAACAGCACGACCGCCGGCACAAACAGGCCATGGGAAAGTTTTTGCCAGCCCGGCATGCGCCATACATAAGTCAGCAATACGGCAAACAAGCCCTGCAGAATGGCCCAGCCCTGTGGCTGTACTGCTGGTGCAATAAAGAACCAGGCCAGCAGCGCCGCCAATAGCTGGAGCAGCAAATGTCGCAGCAGGCTCCGGCGCATACCTGCTTATTCGGCCTTGGCCGCAGTTGTTTCAGCCGGGCCGATCGGGCCGATCGGCTCCTGGCTGAGCACCGGCTTCACGCCATCGTTCTGGATTGCCTGTTCGGCATCCTTATTCAGCACCACGATGGTGATACGGCGGTTTTCCGGGCTGAATAAATTGCTCTTGATCAGTGGATTGGCCGCAGCCACCCCGACCACACGCATCACCTTGTCATCCTGCAGACCACCGGCAACCAGCTCACGCCGGGCGGTATTGGCACGATCAGCCGACAGCTCCCAGTTGCTGTAACCGTTCTGCCCATTGCCGAAAGGCGTGGCATCGGTATGACCGGAAATGCTGATCCGGTTGGGCAACTGATTCAGCTGCTGCGCCAGTTGCTGCAGCAGCACACGGGTATGCGGCAGCATGCGTGAGCTGCCGGAGTCGAACATGGGGCGGTTCTGCTCATCCACAATCTGGATTTTCAGCCCTTCTGGCGTCATTTCCAGCTTCATCTGGTTCTTGTAGTCTTTCAGGACCTGGCTTTGCTCCACGCTGGACTGGATTTTCTGCTGCAGTTTGTCCAGCGCCTGCTTTTCCATCACCTTGCGCTCTTGCTCCCGGGTGCTCTTGTTGACCTGACCTGCCTTTTTGGTAAGGTCGTTACCACCGCCCTTCACCACTGAGGTGGCATCACCGGCACCATCACCACCAGACATCGCCACCTTCAGCGGCGTTTTGAAGTACTCGGCAATACCATTCAAGGTTCCTTGCGAAGCCGAGCCCAGCAGCCACATCAGCAGAAAGAAGGCCATCATTGCCGTCACGAAGTCGGCATAGGCAATCTTCCAGGCACCGCCATGGTGGCCGTGCCCGCCTTTTTTGATGCGTTTGACAATAATGGGGCGTTGCGATTCGTCAGCCATGATCCAGCCCTGTTACGCTTATTTTTTGGATTGTTTGACGTGGTCTTCCAGTTCCTTGAAGGAAGGACGATCCGTCGATGTCAGCACCTTGCGACCAAACTCCACGGCCACCTGCGGGGCGTAGCCATTGAGGCTGGCCAATAAGGTTACCTTGATGGTCTGGAAGACACGGGTGCCATCACCCAGCTTGTGTTCCAAAATGGTGGCCAGCGGGGCCACAAAGCCGTAAGCCAGCAAAATACCCAGGAAGGTACCCACCAGCGCGTGGGCAATCAGCATGCCCAGCTCGGAAGGCGGCGCACCGACCGATTCCATGGTGTGCACCACGCCCATCACCGCCGCCACAATACCGAAGGCCGGCAGGCCATCAGCCAGGCCTTTTACCGCGCTGATCGGCACTTCACCCTCATGGTGGTGGGTTTCGATTTCCACATCCATCAGGTTTTCAATTTCAAAGGCATTGAGGTTACCCCCCACCATCAGCCGCAGATAGTCACAGATAAATTCGACGACATGGTGATCGTGCAATACCGCCGGATATTTGGAGAACACCGGGCTGGACTCCGGATTTTCCACATCCGCTTCCACCGACATCAGGCCTTCCTTGCGCACCTTGGACAGGATTTCAAACAGCAAGGTAAACAGCTCCATGTAGAAAGCCTTGTTGTAGGGCGAGCCCTTGAACACCGTTGGCAAGGCCTTGATGGTGGCCTTCAATGGTGCGCCGCCATTGGCCACGACAAAAGCGCCAGCTGCCGCACCAGCAATCATGACCACTTCCAGCGGCTGCATCAGCGCCCCCAGATGGCCCCCTGCCGCGACAAAACCCCCCAGCACAGAAGCGAGGAGAAGAAGGTAGCCGATTCCGACAAACATTAGCTTGATCCTGTAATTGTGATTATTACGTCTCGATTGAACGTTACTGACATTCAGTCTCTGGCATCCCCGCCATGACCGTAACGGACATCAGGCATCAACGTCACATGCTTACTTGCAGGCCCCAAACAACCCCCTGACAAGGCAATGACAGCCCGAATAATAGCATGGCATGCCACCCTTGCAGCGGGCCTGCCTTTATCTTTTGTAGCTGCCAGGCCAGGCGACAGGCAAGTCCGCCATTTAGCTGCCAGCATGAAAAACGGGCCACCCACAGGGCAGCCCGTTCTGCTTGCAGCCATCAGCCCATTAAACCAGGCCGCGCTCTTTCAGTTGTTTCTCGAATTCCACCATGCACTTGGCAGCGGTTGCCAGCATCTGGTCGATCTCTTCCTTGCTGATCACCAGCGGCGGAGCAGAAACAATATGGTCGCCGCAGGCACGCATGATCAGGTTGTTCTTGAAGAAGATATCGCGACACAGGGTGCCGATTTCACCAAAGTTGGGGAACAGCTCGCGAGTGGCTTTGTTCTTCACCAGGGTAAACGCCTGAATCAGGCCCACACCGCGCACATCATCCACATGCTCAAACTGGCCAAACACTTCGCGCCAGCGTTTTTGCATGTAAGGGCCGGTGTCGTTCTTGACACGGTCGACAATGCCTTCGTCACGCAGGGCCTTGACGTTGGCGTGTGCCACGGCAGCTGCCACCGGGTGACCGGAATAGGTAAAGCCGTGGTTGAAATCGCCACCTTCGGCCAGGGTATTGGCCACTTTTTCGTTGACGAACACGGCGCCAATCGGTTGATAGCCAGAGGACAGGCCCTTGGCGGTGGTGAAGATATCCGGCTTGAAGCCGAATACCTGCTGACCAAACCATTCACCGGTACGGCCAAAACCGCAGATGACTTCATCAGCTACCAGCAGAATGTCGTACTTCTGGCAGATGCGCTGGATTTCCGGCCAGTAGGTGGACGGCGGCACAATCACGCCACCAGCCCCCTGGATGGGCTCGCCCACGAAAGCGGCCACCTTGTCGGCACCCACTTCCAGAATCTTGTCTTCCACCCACTTGGCGGCAGCCAGGCCGAATTCTTCCGGCGTCATGTCCTTGCCATGCTTGTACCACCACGGCTGTTCAACATGCACGATGCCCGGAATCGGCAGATCGCCCTGCTCGTGCATGTAAGTCATGCCACCCAGGCTGGCACCACCGATGGTGGAACCGTGATAGCCGTTCCAGCGGCCGATCAGGGTTTTCTTGTCTTTCTTGCCCTTTACATCCCAGTAGCGACGTACCATGCGAATCATGGTGTCAACGGATTCGGAGCCGGAGTTGGTGTAGAAAACGTGCTTGAAACCTTCGGGAGCGACTTCCGCCAGCAGGTGGGACAGTTCCACCACCGCCGGATGCGTGGTCTTGAAGAAGGTGTTGTAGTAGGCCAGCTGCTCCATTTGCTGCTTGGCCACTTCCGGCAGATCCTTGCGGCCATAACCGATATTGACACACCACAGGCCCGCCATGCCGTCGAGAATCTTGTTCCCTTCGGAGTCGTACAGGTAAATACCTTCTGCCTTGGTGATGACACGCGCACCCTGCTCGTTCAGCGAGTTGGTGTCAGTAAACGGGTGCAGATGGTGTGCTGCATCCAGTTCGCGCCATTCGGTCGTAGTACGTTGGTTCTGCATAAAAGCTTCCTCTCTACTATCTCTCCAGCCCGCAGGGGGCTTATTGTTGGGCTGGCCGGAATCGGCCAGCCTCAGGCTGCAACAAGACTATTTCTGCGCAAAACCCGGCTTTGCGGGCTGCGAAATCACACTGTCTGCTGCAACGGCCACTACCCTGACGCCCGGCACGCTGGACGCCAGCTGCCGATCAAAACCGACCGGCAGCACTCACCTGAAACCGCTTCTTATACGTGCAGCAGCAGGAATTTGCGTTCCCACGGGCTGATCACGCGGAAGTATTCGGAGAATTCCTTCTCCTTCATCCCCAGATACATCTTCACAAAATGCGGGCCCATCACTTCCGGAATATCCGGGCAGGCGGCCAGGCGCTTGAGCGACTCTTCCGCACCGTGCGGGAACTGGAAAGGCAGCTCGTAAGCATCAGTAGACATCGGCTCGCGCGGCTTGATCTTGTTGACGATGCCCAGATAACCGCAGGCCAGGGTGGCAGCCATGGCGATATAGGGGTTCACGTCCACGCCGGGTACGCGGTTTTCCACACGGCGGGCTGCCGGGGAAGAATGCGGTACGCGCAGGCCGACGGTACGGTTGTCATAGCCCCACTCCACATTGGTCGGCGCAGCAGTGTACGGGCTGAGGCGACGGAAGGAGTTTACGTACGGCGCAAAGAACGGCATCACTTCCGGGATGTAATGCTGCATGCCGCCGATGAAGTGGAAGAAGATGTCGGACGGGCTGCCATCTTCATTGGTGAACACGTTCTTGCCGGTGTTCTTGTCGATCAGGCTCTGGTGCATGTGCATGGCAGAGCCCGGCTCGTTTTCCATCGGCTTGGCCATGAAGGTGGCGTACATATTGTGGCGGAACGCTGCCTCGCGCACGGTACGCTTGAACAGGAATACCTGGTCGGCCAGATCCAGCGGATTGCCATGCAGGAAGTTGATTTCCATCTGGGCGGTGCCGATTTCGTGAATCAGCGTGTCCACTTCCAGATTCTGCGCATGGCAGTAGTCGTAGATGTCTTCAAACAGCGGGTCGAATTCGTTCACCGCGTCGATAGAGTAAGAACGGCGGCCAAATTCGGCACGACCGGTACGGCCGATCGGAGCGGACAGCGGAATGTCCGGATCCGGGTTCGGCGACATCAGGTAGAACTCCATTTCCGGTGCCAGTACCGGCTCGAAGCCCAGTTCGTCAAACAGGCCCAGTACGCGCTTGAGAACGCTACGCGGTGCCACGTCCACCAGCGAGCCATCGGCGCGGTAGCAGTCGTAAATCAGCTGGGCGGTCGGGTCCACAGCCCAGGGCACAAAGCGCAGGGAGTTCGGATCCGGTGTCAGCACCATGTCCGGGTCTGTCAGGTCCAGCATGCTGTCGTCCGGATAGTCGCCGGTCACAGTCTGGATCAATACCGCTTCCGGAAGACGCATTTCCGGATCGGAGACAAATTTGTCTTTGGGAACAATCTTGCCGCGTGCCACGCCGGTCATGTCCGGGACGATACACTCGACTTCCGTGATGCGATGTTCTCGCAGCCAATCATTAATTTGGTTCATGTTTTCCTCTACTTCCATAGTGGCCGGTAAACCGGCTCTGGATGACGTGCGTCTCAGCCCTGGCGGCTGGCACGACGCGCACGGCAAGCGTCACCGAACGCGTTGAAAATGGCCATGGATACCGGGTTTTCCCAGTATTTCCATTCCGGATGCCACTGCGCGCCATAGGCAAAGCCCTTGGCATCCTTGACCCGGTAAGCCTCCACCAGCCCGTCATCCGCCACGCCTTCCGCAATCAGGCGGTCGGCCAGACGTTTGATCCCTTGCTGGTGCAGCGAGTTCACCCTGACTTCATCCTGCCCCAGCCAGCTTTTGAGCAAGCTGTCCGGTTGCAGGTGCAGGGCATGAGCCAGACCATACATCTCATCCAGATTCTGAGTATCCGGCTCGCGATGATCGCGAAAGCCTGCTTCTTCCTGTACGTGCTGGAAGAGTTCGCCGCCCAGTGCAACATTGATTTCCTGGAAACCACGGCAAATACCCAGAAGCGGGATGCCTTCTTGCAGAAGAAGGTCGATGAGCGGCAGCGTGGTTGCATCACGTGCCGGATCATGAAGTGTTCCCTGGCGGCTGGCTTCTCCGCCATAACGATGTGGCTCTACATTGGACAGCGAGCCAGGCAGCAGCACACCGTCCACAAACTTGAGATATTCGCGCAGCGGCGCAGCATCACCCAGCGACGGAATCAGCACCGGAATGCCACCCACGCCACCGGCGGCAGCTGCAATGTATTTCTCGCCAACCGCGTGAAATGGCAAACCGCTTACCAGTTTCACATCACACGGAATGCCGATGATAGGTTGCTGCATAAGGACCTCATTAACTCGATTGAGGCGTTCGCTACTGCGAACGCCGACAGTTGCAACACCGCTGCATTCTGCACTGCCCAAAGAGCAGGCAGCGACAGGACGGAAACCTCCCATGTCGTGATGGATACGACACATTCCGCGCCCTCCTTACCGCAGCTGCCCAGCCAGACTTGAAACCGCGCTAAACGGCCAAGAAAACTGGTCAGCTGAAAGTACGCTGTCGCTGTGCAGAATACCAGCACGAAACAGCATGCCACGGTTCTTGCAACAAGCCAAGGTTTGATCAAATATACTGTTGCGGATGTTTAAAAAAATCCACAGCACACTTGATTCCTGTGGTCGATTCTGGCTATAAACTCGAAAACTTGCAAAATAATTTGATTTTGCGACGCAACAACAGATGCAGGATACGATCAAAAACCCTATGATGGAACGTCTAAAATTATTAACATAGATGGAAACCGCCAGATGGATGTTGGAGCACGATTGAGAGTGGTCAGAGAGCGCGCCGGACTCTCACAACGCGAACTTGCCAAACGGGCAGGCGTCACCAACGGCACGATCTCGCTGATCGAGCAGAATCGCGTCAGCCCATCGATCAGCTCCCTGAAGAAAGTGCTGGAGGGCATGCCCATGACCCTGGCCGATTTCTTCACTTTTGATGTAGAGCCGCAACAGCCGCGCGTGTTTTATCAGGCCAAGGAGCTGCCCAATCTGGGCAATGATCAAATCAAGCTGCTGCTGGTTGGCACTGCGCACGAACGGCGTGACATTGCCATCCTGAAAGAACATTACGAACCGGGTGCCGACACCGGCCCGGACATGTTGATGCACGAAGGCCAGGAAGGCGGCGTCATCATTGCCGGCTCGATAGAACTCACGGTCAACAATGAAACCCGAGTCCTGGGCCCGGGCGACTCTTACTATTTCGACAGCAAACTGCCACATCGCTTCCGTAATACCGGCAAGCAAGTCTGTGAAATCGTCAGTGCCAGCTCGCCGCCCACATTCTGATTGACGGTTGCCAACCACGAGCAACCGGGATCACCGCATATAACACCAGGAGAACACCAATGGCTCGTACCCATGCACAGTGGAAGCAGTTTGCTGCCGAACTCAATATCGAAGGCCGTGCTTTCATCAACGGTGCTTATACCAGCGCCGCCGATGGCAAGACATTCGACTGCATCAACCCGGCCAACGGCCAGAAGCTGGCGGACATCGCCTGGTGCGGCGAGTCCGAAGTCAATGCTGCCGTCAAGGCCGCCCGTACTGCCTTTGATGCCGGCGCATGGTCCGAGCTGGCGCCGCTGGCACGCGGCAAAATCCTCAAGCGCTTTGCCGCACTGATCCGCGAACATGGTGACGAGCTGGCGCTGCTGGAAACCCTGGATATGGGCAAACCCATTGGCGACTCCACCACAGTAGACGTACCGGGTGCGGCGTATTGTGTGGAATGGTTTGCCGAAGCCATCGACAAGATCGGCGGCGAAGTGGCCCCGGTGGACCCCAAGCTGGTTGGCCTGGTCACCCGCGAAGCCATCGGCGTGGTAGCCGCCGTGGTACCGTGGAACTTCCCCATCCTGATGGCAAGCTGGAAGTTTGGCCCGGCGCTGGCAGCCGGTAACGCCGTCATCGTCAAGCCGTCGGAAAAATCCCCGCTCACCGCCATTCGTCTGGCGCAGCTGGCCAAGGACGCCGGTATTCCGGATGGCATCTTCCAGGTGCTGCCGGGTGCCGGCGAAGTGGGCAAGGCGCTGGCCCTGCACATGGACGTGGATTGCCTGGCATTCACCGGCTCCACCGGCGTGGGCAAGCTGATTGCCGGTTATGCCGCACAATCCAACCTCAAGCGCGTGTGGCTGGAGCTGGGCGGCAAGTCGCCCAATATCGTGCTGGAAGACTGCGCCGATATCGCCAAGGCAGCCCGCACTGCCGCTGGCGGCATCTTCTTCAATATGGGTGAAATGTGTACCGCCGGTTCGCGCGTGCTGGTGCACAGCAAGGTAAAAGAACAATTCCTGGCAGAATTCAAAAAGGCAGCGCAAGGCTGGTATCCGGGCGACCCGCTGGACCCGGCCACCAGCATGGGTGCCATTGTGGACAAGATTCAGTACGACAAGGTGCTGTCTTATGTGGACAAGGGCATCAGCGAAGGTGCCGGGCTGATTTGTGGCGGCAAGGCGGCCCATACCGACAAGGGCCTGTTTATCGAACCGACTGCCTTTGATTGCCAGCGCCCGGACATGACCACCTGCCGCGAGGAAATTTTCGGGCCGGTGCTGTCGGTCATCACTTTCGATACCATCGACGAGGCCGTGCGCATTGCCAATGACACCGAATACGGCCTGGCAGCTGCGGTATGGACCTCCAACGTCACCACCGCGCACCAGGTTTCGCGTCGTCTGCGCGCCGGTACGGTATGGGTAAACTGTTACGACGAAGGCGGCGACATGAACTTCCCCTTCGGCGGCTTCAAGCAATCGGGCAATGGCCGCGACAAATCGCTGCATGCGCTGGAAAAATACACCGAGTTGAAGAGCACGCTGATCAAGCTGTAAACCCCCGCAGCAGCAAAAAAAAGGCGCTCACCAGAGCGCCTTTTTTACTTTTCATCAGCACAGATTCAGCCCTGGCCGGCCATCTCCAGCGCCAGCGCCTCAGCCACGCGGATACCATCCACCCCGGCAGACAAAATACCGCCTGCGTAACCGGCCCCTTCGCCAGCCGGATACAAGCCCTTCACGTTCAGGCTTTGCAGGTCTTCACCACGGGTAATGCGCAGCGGCGAGCTGGTGCGGGTTTCCACCCCGGTCAGCACGGCGTCGTGCATGTCGTAGCCACGGATTTTCTTGCCGAACTCCGGCAGCGCTTCGCGCATGGCGGTAATGGCAAAATCCGGCAGCGCAGAGGCCAGATCCGTCCAGTGCACGCCAGGTTGATACGAAGGCTCAACCGAACCCACTGCGGTGGAAGCGCGCCCCGCCAGGAAGTCGCCCACCAGTTGTGCCGGTGCTTCGTAGGTGCTGCCGCCCAACACATAGGCATGGCTTTCCAGCGCGCGCTGGAAGGCAATGCCAGCCAAGGCACCGCCCGGATAGTCTTCCGGGTTGATACTGACCACCAGGCCGGAGTTGGCATTGCGCTCGGCACGCGAGTACTGACTCATGCCATTGGTAACCACGCGGCCCTCTTCCGAGGTTGCCGCCACTACCTGCCCGCCCGGACACATGCAGAAGCTGTATACCGCACGGCCATTGCTGGCGTGGTGCACCAGCTTGTAGTCTGCCGCCCCCAGAATCGGGTGACCGGCATATTTGCCCCAGCGTGCCTTGTCGATCAGGGTTTGCGGGTGCTCGATACGGAAGCCCACCGAGAACGGCTTGGCTTCCATGAACACGCCACGCTGATGCAGCATTTCAAAAGTGTCACGCGCACTGTGGCCCAGCGCCAGAATCACGTGATCCGCCTCGATCTGACTGCCATCGGCCAGCGTCAGGCCACGGATATGACCATTGTCGATGTGCAGATCAGTCACGCGCTGCTGGAAGCGGATTTCCCCGCCCAGCGCTTCGATTTCCGCGCGCATCTTTTCCACCATGCTCACCAGGCGGAAAGTGCCGATGTGCGGCTTGGCAATGAACAGGATTTCCTCCGGCGCGCCAGCCTTGACGAACTCGGTCAGCACCTTGCGCCCCAGATGGCGCGGGTCCTTGATCTGGCTGTACAGCTTGCCGTCGGAGAAGGTACCGGCCCCGCCCTCGCCAAACTGCACATTGGATTCCGGGTTCAGCACATTCTTGCGCCACAGGCCCCAGGTATCCTTGGTGCGCTCGCGCACTTTCTTGCCGCGCTCCAGTACGATGGGCTTGAAGCCCATCTGGGCCAACACCAGCGCCGCCAGCAGGCCACAGGGGCCAAAGCCCACCACCACCGGACGCTTGGCCAGTGTGGCCGGGGCCTGGGTGACAAAATGGTAGCTGGTATCCGGCGTGGCCAGCACATGGGCATTGCCCTTGAAACGGGCCAGCAGCTTGGCTTCGCCTTCCACTTCCATGTCGATGATGTAGGCCAGGCTCATCACGCCACGGCGGGCGTCATAGCTGCGCTTGAATACGGTGTAGTTTTTCAGCTCGGCGGGCTTGATGCCCAGAAAGGCCACAATGGCCTCGGTCAGTTCTGCTTCGCTGTGATCCAGCGGCAGTTTGAGTTCGGTAATGCGTAACATGCTGATTCCAATGCACAGGTTGCTGTCTATTCAACAAGGGCCGTATTGTAGGAGGGACGTCCTGCAAAAGCAAAACCGGCCACAATGGGCCGGTTTTGCAAGGGTGAAAACTGGCTTAATCGCGGAAGTTGTTGAACTGCAGCGGCACGCCGTTTTCCTTGTCGTCGGCAATCTCCTTGCGCAGCAGCGCAATGCATTCTTGCAGCAGATCACGCTTGGCACCGGATACGCGCACCGCTTCGCCCTGAATGCTGGCCTGCACCTTGAGCTTGGCATCCTTGATGATGCGGACGATCTTCTTGGCCATTTCGGTTTCCAGGCCTTCTTTTACCGTCAGCACCTTCTTTACCTTGTTGCCACTGACTTTTTCCAGCTTGCCGTATTCCAGGCTGCGCACATCCACGTTGCGCTTGGACAGCTTGCTCACCAGGATGTCGTTGACCTGATCCAACTGGAATTCGGCATCAGCATACAGGGTGACTTCCTTGTCGGTCTGCTCGATACGAGAGTCGCTACCCTTGAAATCGTAGCGGGTGGACACTTCCTTGTTGGCCTGCTCGATGGCATTGCGCACTTCTACTTTATTGACTTCGGAAACGATATCAAAAGACGGCATGGGCTAATCCTGTAAGGCATGTATATCTGAATGGCGCAATTCTAGAGATTGCGCACGTCCTTGTCACTCGCCAGCCTGCGCACTGCCCTCGCCCAGCCGGGCACGCATGGCCTCCACTTCCTGCAGGCGGTTGCTGATGGAAGCCCAGTAACGGGTATTGAGCGCGGCAATCACGGCATCCACCAGCAGCATCAGCGGAGTATTGCTGTCCCAGCCGGAAGGGCCGGCGGTATGCGCGGCCAGGGTGAAACGTGCCACCCGGGAAACCGGCGACAGCCACTGATCGGTAAACAGCAGCACATTGACCTTGCGCTGGGCGGCCATCTCGGCAATGTGCAGCGCGCCATCCCAGTAACGACGGATATCAAAGATCACCAGCACATCGTGCTTGCCCATATCCACCAGGGAGTCGGCCCAGCTGGATGGCAGGCCGCGCAGGTGCACCACATCGGCGCGCACCACTTTCAGGTGGTGGCACAGATAAGCTGCCAGCGGGTCGGTCAGCCGTCCACCCAGCAGCCAGATACGGTGCTTGCGCTCGCCCAGCATATTGACCACGCCATCAAACTCGGCGCGGGGCAGATGGGCAACTGTTTGCTGCATCAGCTGGGCAACCTTGCTGGCATAGCCAACCAGAAAGTCATGATCGCCCTGCAGCTGGGCCGGATCGTGCCGTACCAGTGGTGACTGCAGCCGCACTTCCAGTTCGTTGCGCAGGGCGGTCTGGAAGGCGGTATAGCTGTCGTAACCCAGCTTGCTGATCAGCCGCAGCACGGTTGGGCCGCTGACATCAGCGCGAGCTGCCAGCAGGGCAATGGTTTCCAGTCCGGCCACCGGGTAGTTTGCCAGCAGCACCCGCCCCACCTTGCGCTCGGTGGGGGTCAGGCTTTCGAACAGGCTGCGGAGCTCTTCCGCAATGGACCGCTGATGATTCAAGGCTTTCTCCACAATCAGGTCATTACTGACAAGCTGTTGTTAACAATGACCCCGTCCGGCCACAAAGCGGGCTGATTGCGCAGATGATACCAGTCATCGTCCGCGAAACTGCATTGTGTCATTGCTTCCACATTGCACAGCACAATCTAATTTTTATTACATTTTCTACTTGATTGACAAATTTCTAACGAACAATACTGTGCGCAACAGGAGGAAGACAGCACCTGCCACCCACCTAACACCAGCGCAAGGAGCAATCATGGATGCTCGGCATGTGAAGACAATGGCGGATTTGAAAACCCTGATCGAAGAGCGCCAGCTGCGCCAGATCAAGGTTGGACTGGTCGATATTGATGGCGTGATGTGCGGCAAGTACATGTCGCGCGACAAGTTTCTGTCCTCGCTGGAGGGCGGATTCGGCTTCTGTGACGTGGTATTCGGCTGGGATGTGGGGGACAAGCTGTACGACAACACCCTGCTTACCGGCTGGGGACGCGGTTATGGCGATGCGCAGGTGCGCCTGATTCCCGAGTCCTGCCGCGAACTGCCGCTGGAAGACAATATGATTTTCGTGCAGGGCGAGGTGGTGGGTCGGCTGGAAGGCCTGTGTCCGCGCGGCGTGCTGCGGCGGGTGGTGGAGCGGGCCCGCACCATGGGTTTCGAGCCGATGGCCGGGTTCGAATATGAATTCCTGGTTACCGACGAAAGCCATGAGGCATTGCAAGCAAAGCTGTACCAGCAACCCAAGCCGTTGGGGAGCGGTGCGTTTGGCTACTCGGTGTTGCGCAACTCGGTGAATACCGAGTTCTATCGCGGCCTGCTGGATCTGTGCGAACAGATGAATATGCCGATCGAGGGCTTTCATGAGGAAACCGGCCCCGGCGCACTGGAGGCCGCCCTCACCGTAGACCACGCCATGACTGCTGCCGACAACGCCGTCTGCTTCAAGACCTTCTCCAAGGTGCTGGCCGAAAAACAGGGCCGCATGGTCTGCTACATGGCCAAATGGAATGAAGAGCACTCCGGCCAGGGCGGGCATATTCACATCTCGTTGAAAAACCGCGACGGCCACAGCGCCTTCCATCAGGCGGGTCACGCGCACAATATCAGCGACACCATGCGCCATTTCATCGGCGGCATCCAGAAACTGATGCCGCAGTTTATGAGCTTGGCCGCTCCCACCATCAACAGCTTCCGCCGTCTGGTGCCTGGCTACTGGGCCCCCACCAGCGCTCTGTGGGGCGTGGATAACCGCACCGTGGCCATCCGCGCCATTCCCGGCAGCAGCAAGTCGCAACGGGTGGAATACCGCCTGCCCGGTGCCGACACCAATCCCTATCTGGCACTGGCCAGCGGCCTGGCCGCCGGGCTATACGGCATCGAAAACAAGATTGAGCCAGAAGAAGCCGTCACCGCCAACGGCTACCTGCTGCAAGCCCCGGCCCATCTGCAATTGCACCGCACCCTGTGGGACGCCGCCCAGGCGCTGCGCGGTTCGGCTGCCGCGCGCGACTGGTTCGGCGATGATTTTGTCGATCACTTCGCCGCCACCCGCGAGTGGGAAGAACGCGAGTTCCAGCGCCATGTGACGGACTGGGAATTGAAACGCTACTTCGAGATCATCTAAATGAGCACCTCATTCGCTGTCATCACTCCGCTGGACGGTTCCATTCTGCTGGAACGCGCCTATGCCACCGCCGCCCAGACCCAGGCCGTACTGGATGCTGCCAGCAGCGCCCGGCGCGGCTGGCAGCATACCCCGTTAGCCGAACGCAAGGCGCTGATCAGCAAGGCGGTGGACTGGCTGGTGGCCAATAAAGACCGCTGCGCCGATGCCATCACCCGCCAGATTGGCCGCCCCATCAGCCAGTCACCGGGCGAGGTGCGCGGACTGGAAGAACGCGCCCGTTACATGCTGGACATTGCCGAGCAGGGCCTGGCGGCGATCCAGCCCACCACCAAAGCAGGTTTCCAGCGTTTCATGCAACGCGAACCACTGGGTACGGTGCTGGTGCTGGCACCGTGGAATTACCCCTTCCTTACCGCCATCAATACCATCGTGCCAGCACTGGCCGCCGGCAATAGCGTCATCCTCAAGCACTCTTCGCAAACCCCGCTGGTGGCCGAACTGTTCCAACAGGCTTTTGATGCCGCAGGCTTGCCCGCTGGCGTATTCCAGAGCCTGCATCTGGACCATGCCGCCACCCTGCGGCTGGTGGCGGCACCGCAGATCGACTTTGTCGCCTTTACCGGCTCGGTGGCCGGTGGCCGTGCCGTGCAGCAGGCAGCCAGCGAGCGCTTTATCGGCGTGGGGCTGGAGCTGGGCGGCAAAGACCCGGCCTATGTACGGGAAGATGCCGACCTGGCCAGTGCCATCGAAAACCTGGTGGATGGCGCTTTCTTCAACTCCGGGCAGTCCTGCTGCGGCATCGAGCGCATTTATGTGCATCGCAGCCACTATCAGGACTTTGTCGATGGTTTTGTCGAACTCACCAAGGCGTACCGCTTTGGCAACCCGCTGGATACCAGTACCAACCTTGGCCCCATGGTGCGCGCCAGTGCCGCCAGCTTCGTGCGCGGGCAGATTGCCGATGCCGTGTCCGCTGGGGCGCGGGCGCTGATTCCGTCCGGTTCTTTTGCAGCAGACCAGCCAGGCAGCGCCTACCTGGCCCCGCAGGTGCTGGTGGACGTCCATCATGGCATGAGCGTGATGCGCGACGAGAGCTTTGGCCCGGTCATTGGCATCATGCCGGTGGACTCGGATGCTGAGGCCATCACCTTGATGAATGACAGCGCCTATGGCCTGACCGCTTCGCTGTGGACGCAGGACAGCGCCGCCGCCATCCGCCTGGGCCAGGAGATTGCCACCGGCACCGTATTCATGAACCGCTGTGACTACCTGGACCCGGCCCTGGCCTGGACCGGGGTCAAGGATACGGGCCGTGGCATTTCGCTATCCGTACTGGGCTACCAGCAGCTCACCCGCATCAAGTCCTTCCATCTCAAGGGGTAGATCATGCAATTGCAAGGTAACTGGAACTATCCGACCAGCATCCGCTTTGGCGCAGGCCGCGCCAGCGAGCTGCCTGCGCTGTGCCAGCAACTGGGCATGCGCCGCCCGCTGCTGGTAACCGACTCCGGCCTGGCCCGCCTGCCATTGATTGCAAAACTACTGGACTACCTGCACGCAAGCGGACTTGAAGCCACCGTATTCAGCGATATGCGCCCCAACCCGGTGGGGCGTGATGTCTACGCCGGCATCCATGCCTACAAAGAGGGCCGGCATGATGGCGTAATCGCGGTGGGTGGCGGCAGCGCACTGGATGTGGGCAAGGCCATTGCCTTGATGGTGGGGCAGGACAGGCCGCTATGGGATTTCGAGGATGTGGGAGACAACTGGCTGCGGGTGAATGTGGCCGGTGTTGCCCCCACCATCGCCATCCCCACCACCGCCGGTACTGGTTCGGAAGTGGGCCGCGCCTCGCTGATCATCGACGAGGAAGACCACCGCAAGGTCATCATTTTTCACCCATCCATGTTGCCGCGACTGGTACTGGCCGACCCGGAACTCACCACCGGCCTGCCCGCGCATCTGACTGCGGCCACCGGTATTGATGCCTTTGTGCACAATTTTGAAGCCTATTGCTCGCCGTTTTATCACCCGCTGGCCCAGGGTGTGGCACTGGAAGGCATGAAGCTGGTGCACGATTGGCTGCCTGCTGCCTATGCCGATGGCGGCAATATCGAAGCCCGCTCGCAGATGCTGGCGGCGTCCATCATGGGTGCCACCGCCTTCCAGAAAGGCCTGGGCGGCGTGCATGCACTGGCCCACCCCATCGGCGCGGTGTTCGGTACCCACCATGGTCTGGCCAATGCCATCCTGCTGCCCTATGTGATGGTACGCAACCGCCCTGCCATTACTGACCGGCTAACGGCTGCCGCGCGCTATATCGGCCTGGCTGACTGCAGTTTTGACGGCTTTCTTGCCTGGATTCTGGCTTTGCGCAGTGCATTGGGCATCCCCCACACCCTGGGGCAGATCGGCATTCCGCTTGATCAGGCTGGCGAGATCGGCCGCATGGCCAAGGCCGACCCCAGCGATGGCGGCAATCCCCTGTCGCTACAGGCGGCGGACTACAGCGCCATCTACCTGGCCGCTGTGGAAGGCAGGCTGTCATGAAGCCCCCGCTGATCGGCCTGACCACCTACCCGGCAGGTCAGGGCTATGGCTATCACACCCCGGTGGATTATGTGCATGCCGTGGTCCGGGCTGGCGGTGTGCCGGTGCTGCTGCCCCCGGTGGGCAAAACCGCCATCGACAGCTGGCTGGCGGTGCTGGACGGCGTGGTGCTGATAGGCGGCGGCGATATTGCCCCCGCGCTGTTTGATGGCGGTGCACACCCCACCATCTACAACCTCAGTGCGGAGCGGGACGATACGGAAACCGCGCTGGCACGCTCCCTGCTTGCATGCAAGCTGCCCACCCTGGCCATCTGTCGCGGTTTGCAGATTCTCAACACCGTATTGGGCGGGACATTGCATCTGCATCTGCCGGATGTGGTGGGTGAGGCCGTGGCACACCGGGTAGCCCCGCGTGACCCAACCTTGCACAGCGTACGGGTGGCAGGTGACTCCTGCCTGGCCAGCCTGCTGGGCAGCACCCAGATCAGCAGCAAGTCCTGGCACCACCAGGCAATAGATCGCGCCGGCCATGGTGTGCGCGCTGTAGCCTGGGCCGAGGATGGCGTCATCGAGGCCATTGAAATCGATAACGCACCGCAAGTCATTGCGGTGCAGTGGCATCCCGAGCTTTCCGCCGCAGACGACAGCAGCCAGCAGGCGCTGTTTGATGCACTGATCAGGATGAGCAGCAACAAGAACTGAAGCTGGCAGCAACACAGGCCACCATTCAGTCATTTCGGCAGCAACAGGCCGCAGAGCGCCAGCAACCGCCAAGCAAGAACCGATGGGAAGGGTTTGTTAACAAGACAATACCGGACCCAGGCCGCTCTCTTGCCCGTAAGCGGCTGGCAATGCAAAGGGTGATGTTTCAGCAAGTGCATTTCCACAACGTGTCATTCAACACCGGAAAAAGGATCATCATGAATCGCGATCAGCACGCAGCCACGCCGCAAGGCGAGGACGAGAAACTGTTACACAGCATGGGGTACGCTCAGGAGTTGTCCAGACGCATGAGCGGCTTTTCCAACTTTGCCATCTCCTTCTCCATCATCTGCATCCTGGCCGGCGGCATTACCGCCTTCCCTGCCGGGCTAAGCGCCGGAGGCGGCGCCTCCATTGGCATAGGCTGGCCGGTAGGTGCGCTGTTTGCCAGCATTGTGGCCGCTGCCATGGCACAAATTGCTTCGTCTTACCCAACCGCCGGTGGCCTGTATCACTGGTCATCCATTCTTGGCGGCAAGGGCTTGGGCTGGGTGACTGCCTGGATCAACCTGCTGGGGCTGATCTTTGTGGTGGCATCGGTCAATTTCGGGGTATACGACCCCTTTTTCAAAACCCTGATCGCACCACTGCTGGGCATCAATCCCGACAAACTCACCTGGACGGAGCAGACACTGTTTCTGGCAGGCATCACCATCAGCCAGGCCTGGCTGAATCACCTGGGCATCAAGATCACCACCCGGCTTACCGATATGTCCGGTTACCTGATTTTTGCCATTGCCGTGGTACTGACGGTATCGCTGCTGGCTTACGCCCCTGGCCCGCTGGACTTCTCCCGCCTGTTTACCTTCAGCAACTTCAGTGGGGCCGATGGCGGCACCTGGCCCAAGTCCGACAGCAGCCTGCTGGTTTTCCTGTCCGGTTTGCTGCTGACCGTCTACACCCTCACCGGCTATGACGCTTCCGCCCACACTTCGGAAGAAACCCACCAGGCCGCGCACAACGTCCCCAAGGGCATTCTGCGTTCGGTACTGTGGTCTGCGCTGTTTGGCTATATCCTGATCTGCACCTTTGTGCTGGTACTGCCAAGCATGCAGGCTGGTGTCAAAGCCGGCATGGGCTTTTTTGATCTGCTACTGGGTAGCCTGCCCCCGCTGCTGAAGGCCGTGTTGGGTATCGGCATTTTTCTGGTGAACTATCTGTGCGGTCTGGCCTGCCTGACCTCCACCTCGCGCATGATGTATGCCTTTGCCCGTGACGGCGGCCTGCCCTTCTCCCATCAGCTCAAACAGGTGCACCCGGTTCATCGCACCCCCGGCCTGGCTATCTGGGTGAGCGCCACCCTGGCGATTGTCGCCACGCTGTATGGTGATGCCTTTACCGTGCTGTCGGCTGGCTCTGCCGTCTTTCTGTACATCTCCTACATCATTCCGGTGACGGCTGGCATGTTTGCCGAAGGAAAAACCTGGACACACAAAGGGCCGTTCAGCCTGGGCGCGGCATCAAAACCCATCGCCCTGCTGGCCACCATCGGCGGTGCCATTCTGGCTTTTGTCGGTATGCAGCCACCGAATGAGAAGGTGCTGTACCTGACCATCGCCCTGCTGCTGGTGCTGCTGTTTTTCTGGTTTGTGCTGGGGGTACGCAAGCAGTTCAAGGGCCCGCCGATTGGCGAGCGTATCCAGAAGCATCAGGCACATATCCGCGAGATAGAAAGCGCGCTCGACAAGACCACCTGAATCCCCTTGTTTCCGCAGTAACGGCCATGCCCGGCATGGCCGTTTTTCTTGCCAGCGGCAGCCCTGCAGCCTGGCGGTGCATACCTGGGAAACCCGCTTGCTCCTTGCCGGAAAATACTTAATGATGTTGCCTTGTTTACCTTGAGAAAAACGCCATGATCGTGAGCCCGGAACAACTGGCGGCCTTCACCGCTGCCGCCGTACTGATTACCCTCTCCCCCGGACCGGACAATCTGATGGTACTGAGCCTGGGCATTGCCAAGGGCCGCCGCCAGGGCATGGTATTTGGCCTGGGTTGCGCGCTGGGCTGCATCACCCACACCGTGCTGGCGGCACTGGGCGTCAGCGCGCTGATTGCCGCCTCTCCTGCCGCATTCGGCTTACTGAAGATAGCCGGTGGCAGCTACCTGGTGTACCTGGGCTGGCAAGCCATTCGCAGCAAGGGCAGCAGCCTGAAAGCCGACAAGAGCCAGACCGATAACACGCCGCTGGCAGCGCATTTCCGCAAGGGGCTGATTGCCAACACCATCAATCCCAAGGTGGTGCTGTTTTTTCTGGCCTTCCTGCCGCAGTTCGTCAATCCGGCCCAGGGACATAGCGGCTGGCAGACGGCTATTTTGGGGCTGATCTTTACCGCGCAGGCAGCGTTGCTGTTTGGCAGTCTGGGTTATTTTGCCGGTGCCATCGGCAGTTGGCTTAACCGTACCCCCAAGGCCAGCCAGTGGCTGGATCGCATTGCTGGCAGCATCTTCATCGCCCTGGGCCTGCGCCTGATCCTGTCGCCGCAGCGCTAAAACAGCCAGTCGATTTATCTGCTCCAAACGCAAAACGGGTTGGCCTAAGCCAACCCGTTTTTATTTGTCAGTGCTGTGCTTACTTGAGTACCAGAAACTCCACCAGCACGTTCTTGAAGATAAAGCCCACCACGCCGAAGCCCAGTACCAGGAACAGGATGGCCGTCCCCATTTTTCCGGCCTGCGATTTCTTGCCCAGATCCCAGATGATGAAACCCATGAAGATGATGAGACCGGTCAGGCACACGGTCATGGAAATATCGGTAAATTGCTCTTCTGACACCCTGATGTTCCTTGATGAATGCGGCGGTATGGTCAGGCGCACTGCGCTTGTGCACACGGCAGACTACTTGGCGAAGCCGATACGATACGCTGCATCTACGCCCCGCTCAACTTTTCCTCAATCACCGACTGGCCAAACGCAAAAAACCGCCCGAAGGCGGTTTTTCATCAGCGGGCCAATCAGCCGCGCTTGAGCTTGGCGTTGGCGGCAATCCGCATGCGCAGGGCATTGAGGCGGATGAAACCAGCCGCATCGGCGTGGTTGTAAGCGCCGCCGTCTTCGTCAAAGGTGGCGATGTTCGGGTCGAACAGCGAATCGGTTTTGGATTCGCGGCCCACCACGATGACATTGCCCTTGTACAGCTTCAGGCGTACCCAACCATTAACGGTGGCTTGCGAAGCATCAATCAGGCCTTGCAGCATCTGACGCTCCGGGCTCCACCAGTAGCCGGTGTAGATCAGCTTGGCATACTTCGGCATCAGCTCATCCTTCAGGTGGGCCACTTCGCGGTCCAGCGTGATGGATTCAATGGCGCGATGGCCCTTCAGCATGATGGTGCCGCCCGGCGTTTCGTAGCAACCACGCGACTTCATGCCCACGTAACGGTTTTCCACGATGTCCAGACGACCGATGCCGTGCTTGCCGCCCAGGCGGTTCAGCTCGGTCAGCACTTGTGCCGGGCTCATGGCCACGCCGTTGATGGCGGTGATGTCACCCTTTTCGTAGCTCAGCTCGATGTATTCGGCCTGGTCCGGTGCATTTTCCGGGCTGACCGTCCACAACCACATATCTTCTTCCGGCTCGGCTGCTGGGTCTTCCAGCACAGTGCCTTCGTAGGAGATGTGCAGCAGGTTGGCATCCATGGAATACGGGCTGCCGCCGTTTTTCTTCTTGCTGATGTCAATGCCATGCTTTTCAGCGTAGGCCAGCAGCTTTTCACGGGACAGCAAGTCCCATTCGCGCCACGGGGCAATCACCTTGACGTCCGGCTTCAGGGCGTAATAGCCCAGCTCGAAACGCACCTGGTCGTTACCCTTGCCGGTAGCACCGTGCGATACCGCATCGCCGCCTACGGCATTGGCGATTTCAATCTGACGCTTGGAGATCAGCGGACGGGCGATGGAAGTACCCAGCAGGTACTCGCCTTCGTAAATGGCATTGGCACGGAACATCGGATACACGTAGTCACGCACAAACTCTTCGCGCAGGTCTTCGATAAAGATGTTTTCCGGCTTGATACCCAGCGCGATTGCTTTCTTGCGGGCCGGTTCCACTTCTTCACCCTGGCCGATATCGGCGGTGAAGGTCACCACTTCACAGTGGTAAACGTCTTGCAGCCATTTGAGGATTACAGAGGTATCCAGGCCACCGGAGTAGGCCAGCACTACTTTTTTGATGTCAGACATGATGCGTTTTCTTTCCAGCGAATCTAGTGGGTTGTCCTGCCGGCTCAGTCGTACAGATGACCAAGCAGCAGATATTCGATCAGGGCTTTCTGGGCATGCATGCGGTTTTCCGCCTCATCCCATACCACGCTCTGCGGGCCGTCGATAACGTCGGCGGTCACTTCCTCGCCGCGATGGGCGGGCAGGCAGTGCATGAACAGTGCGTCCGGCTTGGCATGCTTCATCAGATCGGCATTTACCTGATAGCTGGCAAATGCTTCCAGACGGGCAGCACTTTCGGCCTCATAGCCCATGCTGGTGAACACGTCGGTGGTCACCAGATCAGCACCTTCCACGGCCTTGACGGCGCTGTGGCTGGGTTCGAAATGCTCGGGACCGTAGTGCACGCCATCCAGCACCGTCAGTTCATAACCAACCGGCGTAGCCACCTTCAGCTTGAAGCCAAGAATCTTGGCCGCCTGCAGCCAGGTACGGCAAACATTGTTGCCATCACCAATCCAGGCCACGGTCTTGCCCTTGATCGAGCCACGATGTTCGATGAAGGTGAAGATGTCCGCCAGAATCTGACAGGGGTGGTATTCATTGGTCAGGCCATTGATGACCGGCACTTTCGAATGCGATGCCAGACGCTCGACCAGCGACTGCTCGAAGGTGCGGATCATGATGATATCGCTCATGCGCGACAGCACCCGAGCCGTGTCCTCGATGGGCTCACCGCGCCCCAGCTGGGAGGTTTTGGTGTCCAGGAACATTGCATGGCCACCAAGCTGGGCCATGCCGGCTTCAAAGGAAACCCGCGTACGCGTGGAATTCTTTTCGAAGATCATGGACATTACGCGGCCTACCAGCGGCTGATACAGCTGTTTTTCGCTGTGTCGTCGCTTCAGAACCTTGGCACGCTCGAAGATGTGGCGATACTCCTCGTGATTCAGGTCGCTGAATTGCAGGTAATGTCCTACTTGCTTCATGGGTAAGATTTCCAAAAAAAAAGACCATCGCGCATAGAACACGGTGTGTGTCTTCATGCGCAATGGCACATTACTACACGCAGGTCTCAAGTCAGTTAACTGGTGTCGCAAAACCGTATCAATTGGATACTGGATTTATATATTTGCGACAATTGTTATATTTATCGGAAATTAGCCATTCTGACAAGGTCTCAGCCGAACAATAATCTGTCAGGCAAATGCGAAAGCTCCCTATCTTTTAGCACTCTGACATACATTTCCCCACCATCTTCAGCGAGTCCATGCATTTCTATGGACTTTTGTGTCTTTTGCAGACGTGCCAGATAAGACAGGATACTGTCGTCAATCACCTGCCCCGGTACCAAAACAGGAATGCCAGGTGGGTAAGGCACGATCTGATCGCAACATACCCGGCCATTCAAGGCCGCATTGGGGCGACCATCATCATCCAGCAAGGGCAGGCGCTCGCCGGCCTCGTAAAAGGCGTCGCGCGGCAGGCAGGCCAGGCGGGAAAAGCGTGGAATTTCCGGCATGCGGCCAACCGCACGCGGTGCACGCTTTTCCTTGGCCAGACGCAGCAGCGCATCATACAGCCGCGACACTTTGCTGCGCGTGGTACCCATGGTCAGCAACAAGGTAATGGTGCTGAAGGTGGATTTCTCCACCTGGATGTTATAGCGCTCAAACAACTCATGCTGCAGCTCGTCGGTGGTGAAACCGGACTGGCTGATATCGACAGTGAGCTTGGTCGGGTCCAGCCGGATGCCGTCTTCGCGCATCTCTTCGGGCAGCAGGTCTTCCAGCTCTAACACGCGGAAAGCACCGGTGGAGTTTATCTTGTCACGCAGCTCCTCTGCCAGTTTCAAGGTACGGTCCAGCAGCCGATAGCCCTCGGTCACTGCCTGCTTGCGCGCCACATCCAGGCTGGCAATCAGGTTGTACTGCGGGCTGGTGGAGGTATGCATATTGAAGTTTTCCCGGAACAGATGCTCGTCAAATCCGGGGTCATTCACGTGAATCATGCTGGCCTGCGAGAAGGCTGACAGAATCTTGTGCGTGCTTTGCGTGACATAGTCGGCACCGGACTCCAGCGCCGTGGGACGGAACGCCGGGTGGAAGCGGGCAAAACCGTACCAGGCCTCATCCACGATCACCTTGATGCCCTTCTCATGCGCGGCCTGGATGATGGGAATCAGGTCGTAACGCAGGCCATCGTAAGTGCAGGAGGTCAGGATCAACACCCGCGCATCCGGATTGGCCTCGATGGCGGCAAAGATAGTGGCCTTGGGCACCGGGCCGAAAATGCCATACTGCTTGTTGATGGAGGAATCCAGATACACCGGCAAGGCACCCGACAGAATTACCCCGTGATGCACGGATTTATGGCAATTGCGGTCCAACAGTAATTTATCGCCCGGTGCCAGCAAGGTCTGGAAGATCACCTTGTTGGAGGTGGAAGTGCCATTGGTGGCAAAGTAAGTCTTGCGCGCACCAAAGGCTTTGGCCGCCAGCTTTTGCGACTCGGCAATCACCCCGGTCGGGTGCAGCAGTGAGTCCAGCATCGGCACCGAGACGGACAGGTCGGCACGCAGCATGTTTTCGCCGACAAAATCGTAGAAATCCCCCACCCACGGGCTGCCTTTGAGCGAATCACCACCGGCATGACCTGGCGTGTGCCAGGAATCCTTGGCCATGCGCACATACTGTTTGAGCTTGTCATAGAAAGGCGTGGCGGACTTCTCGGCCAGTTCGGCGGTCAGAATGCGGAACCAGCCGTTGTAGTCGGTTTCATCGCGATAGAAATAACCATCCACCGCATGGCTGGCCAGATTTTCCACCAGCACACGCTCGTCATCATCCATCAGCAATACATATAAGGATAATTCAGGGCGAAACTGGCTGATCTGGTTGGCCAGTTCAACCGCAGCCTGATTCAAGCCCTTTTCTTGCAACTGCTTGTCGACCAGCACGGCCTGGATATCACCATCACGCCGAATGATGTCCATGGCCTCCTTCAGGCGCGCTGCACCTACGAAAGTCAGCCCATATGGGTTCTCCAGCCTCACGGCTACAGCCCCCAGTCCGGCCAGCACGTCGGACTGCCACTTTGCATCATCGCTTACCACCAGAACGCGGCTAACGGGTGTCATCAACTCATTTCTCCTGTGTGCAGAACACTGCGTACTTGTTATTTGTCTGTCCATGCGTACGCAAAACGCCTCAGTCAATTCTTGTCACACACCACTCGCTTTCATACGAAGGTTGCGCCGTTGCTGATCACGCTTGATGAATTTGGCTATCGTAGCCACAAGCTGAGTGCGTCGTCATTTTGCAAAGCAGCATTTGCGCACCTACGAAAATCCATGACGCTTTAGCGCCAAAATCACCCCCAGCTTGCGGTACAATCGCGCCATGCTGACCGATGCCGAAAAAGACGCCATTCGCGACCACTACCGCACCATTGCCGACAACCTGCCCGGCTTCCGCCCACGTGCGGCACAACGGCGCATGCTGGCCGAGATCGCCAATGCCCTGTCGCGCAGCCTGGATAAACAGGGTGATGCCTACCCCAGCCGGGAAGGTGAAAGCATTGCGGTGATTGAAGGCCCAACCGGCGTCGGCAAGAGTCTGGCCTATCTGCTGGCCGGTGGCGTGATGGCAAGAGCGCGTGGCAAAAAGCTGGTAGTCACCAGTGCCACCGTCGCCCTGCAGGAACAACTGGTTAACCGCGACCTGCCCTTCGTAGTGGAAAACAGCGGCCTGCCGCTGACCTTTGCACTAGCCAAAGGCCGTGGCCGCTACCTGTGCCCGCAGCGCATCTATGCACTGACCGCCGAAAACTCCCAGGGCCAGTTGCTGGCACCCGACCCAATGCTGGCCTTGTGGGACCGCAAGCCGCAGGCCGGCGAGATAGAAGCCCTGCGCAGCATGGCGGACGAGTTTTACTACCGCCGCTGGAATGGCGACCGCGACACCTGGAAAGAAATCATCGATGACAGCCTGTGGAGTCGCGTCACCAATGATCGCCATGGCTGCCTGAAAGCCGCCTGCCCCAATCGACCGGAATGTCCTTTCTATTTGGCACGCGATACGCTGGAAACCGTCGATGTCATCGTGGCCAACCATGATTTGATGCTGGCCGATGTTTCCATGGGTGGCGGCGTTATCCTGCCTGCCCCGGAAGACAGCTACTACTGTATCGACGAGGCACACCATCTAGCCAAGAAGGCCATCAATCAATTTTCGGCCGTACACTCGCTAGCCCAAGCCATGGGCTGGCTGGACAAAGTCGCCCCCACCGCAGCGCGGGTAGAAACCCTGACTGGCAAGGTGGAAATCACCACCCAGGCCATGGATGCGGCAAGCGCCTGCATGGAAACGCTGAATGAATGGTTGTGGCTGCTCAGCGGCGAAGCGTCCCTCAGCGCCAACAGCGAAAATATGGAACCCACCTGGCTGATGGACGACGGCCAGTTGCCAGAGCGCCTGCAGCAGCCCGCACGGAATATGGCCATTGCCGCTCGCGCCATCTTCAAGCACCTGGCAGCCCTGAACGACGCACTGACCGAGGCGCGCAAGGAAAAAGGTAGCGATACCACCCAGATCGACAAAGCCGCCGCAGACATCGGCTTTCTTAATGGCCGTGCCGAGCAGCTGATGGCGGTATGGGATCTGTTCGAAAAAGAAACCGAAGAAAACGCACCGCCCATTGCCAAATGGATTACTCGCCGCATCGAGGGCAAGGGCGACTACATCTTCTCCGCCTCGCCAGTCAGTGCCGCTGCCAGCCTGGCGGCCACCCTGTGGCGCCGCGCAGCAGGTGCAGTACTGACATCGGCGACTCTGCGTTCACTGGGTGCTTTTGATCTGCTGCTGTCGCAAACCGGGCTGAAATGGCTGCCACAGGTCAGCTGCGTCGCACTGGATTCACCATTCAATTTCACCGAACAGGGTGAACTCTACTTGCCACCGATGCTGGCCAGCCCAAAAGACCCGCAAGGCCACACCAGGGAAATTGTCGAATGGCTGCCCAAGCTGGTGGACATTGCCGAAGCTGTCGGCACGCTGGTGCTGTTTTCCTCACGCAAGCAAATGCAGGACGTTGCCGCCCAGTTGCCAGAGAACCTGCGCGCCCAACTACTGGTCCAGGGGGAAATACCCAAAAGCGTGCTACTGGAGACCCATCACCAACGATTGAAAGAAGGACAGCCCAGCGTGATCTTCGGACTGGACTCCTTCTCGGAAGGCCTGGATTTGCCAGGCGAAAGCTGCGTGCACGTCATCATCGCCAAGCTGCCATTTGCCATGCCGGATGACCCGGTCGGCAAAACCTTATCACGCTGGATAGAAAAGCGCGGCGGCAACCCTTTTGTCGAACTGACGGTTCCAGAGGCCTCCATCAAGCTGATCCAGGCAGTAGGCCGGCTGATCCGCACCGAACGTGATTATGGCCGCGTCACCATTCTGGACAACCGCTTGGTGAAACAAAGTTACGGAAAAAAGCTACTTGCCTCGTTACCGCCATTCAAGCGCATCTGATTTTCAGGTAAAATTGCGGGTAAACCCGCTATTGCCTTGCAACAAAGACAGACCAAAACAAAAATCCTGTCTTTGCTATAGATAAATACAGAGACCACACCTTAAAAGCACACCCGGTTCATCACCATGATTTGCAATCCATATGAAGTAGTCATCCAGGGACTCACCTCCGAAGGCCGTACCTTCCGCCCCAGCGACTGGGCCGAACGTCTGGCAGGCATTCTGGCCTCTTTCGGTGGCGATCAGAAACTTTCCTACCACGCTTATGTACGCCCGATGCTACTGGAGGGGGTACGCTGTGTAGCCGTCGACAAGAAGCTGCAAAAGATCGATCCGCAGGTTTTCCAGTTTCTGATGGACTTCGCCAAGGACAATGATTTGCGTATTGTCGATTGTCGAACCTTGATCGACGAAATCTACCCCAATAAGTTTTTGGCGTAAAAACAACAAATCCGGTCTATCTAAGCTTGATCTGCATCATTACTGCAACATCAGCGTCACATTTTGTGGTTAAACTTCGACAGTACTGACGTCCTGGACGGCTCAAACATAGAGTTCCGCCACAGCCAGTACGCATAACGAAACATAAAACCCCTGATGGAGCACTGATGATGCACAAGAAAAGCCTAGCCGCACTGGTTGCAACCCTGTTCGCCGTTCCGTTCGCCGCTCACGCTGACGTAACCATTTATGGTTTCCTGAGCAGCAGCATTGAATCCACCAAAGCCACTGGCGCAACCGCCGGTTCTGCCTCTGACTACAAGTCCCGTACCCGTGTTGTGGATGACAACTCCCGCATCGGTTTCAAGGGTACTGAAGACCTGGGCAATGGCACCAAGGCCATCTGGCAGGTTGAAAGCAGCCTGAAGTACTTCGAACAAGGCGGCACCAACGACAAGGGCGAAACCGCCACGTTTGCTACCCGCAACACCTTCGTAGGCCTGGATAACGGCACCTTCGGTAAAGTACTGCTGGGTCAGAATGACTCCGCCTACAAATCGCTGACCAACATCGGTCTGAACCTGTTTGGCGATACCACTGCCGAAAATAACGGCTCCACCCAGGTTTACAGCCGTGCAGAAACCCGCCTGAAAAACTCCATCCACTACTTCTCCCCGAACTGGTCTGGTTTCCAGTTTGGTCTGTCTTATGGCGTGGATGAAGCTCGCCTGAATAACGTAAAAGCTGACGGCACCGTAACCAATACCAACGGCCAAACAAACACCAGCCGCGTATCCCTGGCAGGTAACTACACCAACGGCGGCTTGCAAGTAGCAGCCGGCTGGGATCGCCAGAATGATCGCGGCGTAAGCAATGCTTCCGGTTCCGCAGCAAACTGGGCTGGCAAGAATGTAGACTTCTACAAATTGGCTACCAGCTACAAATTTGCTACCGGTACCTTTGTTGGTGCTGGCTACGAATTTGGTCGCTTTGGTTCGAGTACCGGCGGTGCAGACCTGAAGCAAGATGACTGGACCCTGTCTGTTGGCCAGGATATCGGTGCTGCCACCCTGAAACTGGAATACAGCTCGCTGGGTCGCCTGAAGGGTGCCACCGCAGGTACTGAAGACAACTACAAGGCTCACCAATGGGCACTGGGTGTTGACTACAACCTGTCCAAGTCCACCAAGCTGTTCAGCTACTACACCAAGATCACCAACAAGAGTGCCCAAAACGCTAACTTTGCCAACACCTCCATCTACACTTCCGGTGTAGGTAGCTCTTCTGCCGCACTGGCAGCCGGTGTTGACCCGCAAGCCTTCGGTGTTGGTCTGAAGGTAGCGTTCTAAGCTGAACACTGTTTAGCTACAAACGTGAAAACGGGCGTCCCATGGGATGCCCGTTTTTTCATCATTTGCTAGAATGGAACATTGCCGCACACACCAAGACCACCACAATGAGCGTTGAACTGAAAACTCCCGCCGATATCGAGAAGATGCGTATCGCCGGTAAGCTAGCTTCCGAAGTACTGGATTACATCACCCCCTTCATCAAACCCGGTGTTACCACCGAGGCCATCGACAAGCTGTGCCATGACTATATGGTCAATGAGCAAGGCTGCATCCCGGCTCCGCTGAACTACGCACCGGATGGCCACAACCCCTATCCCAAGTCCATCTGCACCTCGATCAACAGCGTGGTGTGCCATGGCATTCCCAATGACAAGCCACTGAAAAACGGCGACATCATGAACATCGATATCACCGTGATCAAAGATGGTTATCACGGCGATACCAGCCGCATGTTCTTTGTCGGCGAAGTCAGCGAACATGCCCGCCGCCTGTGCAAGATCACCTATGAATGCATGTGGCGCGGTATCGAGAAGGTAAAACCGGGCGCCACGCTGGGCGATATCGGCTATGCCATCCAGCAATACGCCGAAACCAGTGGTTACAGCGTGGTGCAAGAATTCTGCGGCCACGGCATCGGCAAGCGTTTCCATGAAGAACCGCAAGTACTGCACTACGGCCGTCCCGGCACCGGGCTGGAACTCCAGGCAGGCATGATCTTCACCATCGAGCCGATGATCAACCAGGGCAAGCGCCACCTGCGGATGATGGGCGATGGCTGGACCGTTGCCACCAAGGACCGCAGCCTGTCAGCGCAATGGGAACACACCATACTGGTTACAGAAACCGGCTATGAAATCCTGACCCAGTCCGCAGGAACACCCGCCAAACCAGCCTCACGCTAAGTTTTGTTAGCAATACCACAGCAAACACCCGCCTATTGCGGGTGTTTTTGTGTAAATAGTGGTTAAGAAGAGGAATGGCATCTATAGTAAGCCCATGATCTGACAGCTTAAAAGCGAGTTTCACATGCTTGGCATCAACACCAATCTCGGTGCACTCAACGCCCAGACCCAACTGGACAAATCACGCAAAAACACTGAGCAGACCCTAGCCCAACTAAGCTCCGGCACTCAGCTCACCAGTGCTGCAGTCAATGCGGCAAACACAGCGCTGTCGCAGTCGCTGGAAGCACAAGTCCGTGGTGATAACCAGGCCAGCAGCAATGCCCTGGATGGCATATCACTGGTGCAGACAGCGGATAGTGCCCTGTCTCAACTGCAAAGCAATAGTCAGCAAATTCAGGAGCTGGCCATTCAAGCTGGAAACGCCGCGCTCAGCAGCAGCAATCGTCAAGCCTTGCAGCAACAGGTAGACCAGCTCACCCAAAGCAACTCAGCCATTGTCCAAAATACGCAATACAATGGCACCCCCCTGCTAAGCAGCAATAATCAGTTGCAATTTCAGGTTGGCCCCAATGCCGACAGCAGCAATCAGATAGGTGTCAGCACCAGCAATCTGAGCGCCAGCCCCAACAACGGCGGTCTTAACAGCTACAACAGCAATCTGAACGCAACCGGCACCATAGACATATCCAGTCCTGCCAGCGCCATCACTGCCCAGTCACAGATACAGTCGGATCTGGCAAGCATCAGCAGCTCTCGCACTCAAATGGGAGCCGCCGGCAATCAGTTTGCTACGGCCATCAGTAATCTGCAGAGTGCCTCACTCAACGCGCAGGCCGCCAACAGCCGCATTAGCGATACCGACTATGCTGCAGCCACTGCACAACTGGTACAGCAGCAGATACTTGGTCAGTCGGCCATTGCCGTGCAGGCGCAAGCCAATATGTCGCAACGCAGCACCCTTAGCCTGCTCGGTTAGCACACGGCAACTTTCCGTCGACTCCGCACTCCAAGTCAGATCAGCATCTTTATTTTTAACCGCACGCACAGGCAAGTTCTCTGCCTGTGCTTTTTATTGAATGAAGGAGTCAACCATGCCCAGCCAACCATCCATCATCGTTTCCAGCCTTGACTACGAAAGGCTGACGGCCTGGATGGAACGGCTTCCCGCACAGGACAAGGCAACACTGGCCGCACTGGAAGCAGAGCTGGAACGTGCAGAAGTTGTCGAGCCAGAAGAAATCCCCGCCGGCATCATCACCATGAACAGCACGGCGCGAGTACGCATTGAACAAACAGGCGAAGAAAAGCAGTTGACCCTGGTTTACCCCAACCAGGCCGATGGCACCGCCGGGCAAGTGTCGGTACTGGCCCCCGTCGGAGCCGCGCTGCTGGGGCTGGCCGAAGGCCAGTCCATTGACTGGCCCACACTGGCAGGGGTCACACGCTTAACCGTCGTTGCTGTCAGCTACCAGCCAGAAGCAGCTGGCGATCTGCATCGCTAATACCGCCAACAAAAAAGGCCGGTCAACTGACCGGCCTTTTTCAATTCATTATCCCGCTATTTACCAGCAGCGCTGGATCATCTGCCCCAGCTTGACCAGTTTGCCATGGAAAAAATGCCCGGCACCCGGGAATACCAGTACCGGCAGATCCTGCGGTCTTGCCCAGTCCATCACGGCAGACAAGGGGATAACCTCATCCTGTTCGCCATGAATCACCAGCGTATCGGCGGGAACCGGCGGGGTGGGAATTTCATACTTGCCAACGGCAACGCCTAGCAACAGCAGCTTGTCGGCCTCGATGACCGCCCGGGTACGTGCGGCAACGAATCCACCAAAAGAGAAACCGGCCAGCGCCAGTGGCAACGCGCCATGCACGCCACGCGCATGCGCAATCACGGCCAGTACATCATCCACCTCACCAATGCCGTGATCATGCACTCCCTCACTCTCCCCCACCCCACGCAGATTGGGGCAGTAGCAGGCATAACCCAGTTGCGACAGCGCCTTGGCTGTTGTTTGCACCACCTTATTGGTGTTGGTGCCACCCTGCAGCGGATTGGGATGGCAGATAACTGCCACGCCGGTGACAACTGTCTGGGGTAACACAACAATGGTTTCCAGACTGCCTACCGGGCCAGTTACCGCAATCTTGTTCAATGCTTTAAGCATCAGATCTTCAGCCTTTCTACAATGCGTCCGGCCACCATGTGCTCATCCACGATTTCATCAATATCCTGCTTGTCGATAAAGGTGTACCAAGTCTCTTGCGGATACACCACCATCACCGGGCCATCGTCGCAACGGCCCAAGCAGCCGGCCTTGTTGATGCGGATCTTGCCATCGCCCGCCAGACCCAAGGCTTTGATGCGATCTTTCATATAGCCCAACAACTCGCTGGAGCCATGGTTATTGCAGCAATCCTCACCTGCAGCACGCTGATTGCAGCAGATGAATACATGCTTGTCGAAAAAGCTCATGATCTTCCTTTCCTGAACAGATGCACACACCAGCTGCATCTTGCTTTCTAGCAGACAGACAATCTTAGCTGTCGCTGTCCGCCCAGCCGCTGATACCCAGCGTGGCTGCATTTTCAAATTTGGCATGCTTGCCGACAAAAGCCAGCCGCACCGCGCCAGTCGGGCCATTACGGTGCTTACCGATAATCGCCTCGGCCATGCCTTTTACCTCGGCATTTTCCGGGCTGTAGTATTCTTCGCGGTACATGAAGATGATGATGTCAGCATCCTGCTCGATGGCACCGGACTCCCGCAGGTCGGACATCATCGGTCGCTTGTTGGGACGCTGCTCTACCGCACGGGACAGCTGCGACAGGGCAATCACGGGTACCTGCAGTTCTTTGGCCAGACCTTTCAGACCTCGAGAAATCTCACCAAGTTCGGCAGTACGGTTATCACCACGGCCTGAACCGGACATCAGCTGCAAATAGTCGATCACGATCAACCCCAGCTTGCCGCCATGCTGGCGTGCCAGACGACGGGCACGGGCGCGCAATTCCAGCGCCGTCAGCGCCGGGGTTTCATCGATATACATCGGCGCTTCGGACAGCTTGCCGATGGCGTAGGTCAGCTTCTGCCAATCTTCATCACCCAGCTTGCCGGTACGCAATACATGCTGATCCAGCCGCCCTACCGAGCCCAGCATACGCATTACCAGCTGGGCACCTCCCATTTCCATGGAAAAGACTGCCACCGGCAGATGTGCCTCCACAGCCACGTGCTCGGCGATATTCATCGAGAAGGCAGTTTTACCCATGGACGGACGACCGGCCACAATCACCAAGTCCCCGGGCTGCAAGCCCGATGTCTTGGCATCAAGGTCGATAAAACCAGTGGGAATGCCGGTTACTTCGTCCGGATTGTCACGGCTATACAGCATGTCAATGCGCTCGACCACTTCCTTCAACAGCCCTGGCATTTCCAGAAAGCCCTGCTTGGACTTGGCAGTCGATTCGGCAATCTGGAACACCTTGCCCTCAGCCTCATCCAGTAACTGGGCCGCATCACGGCCTTGCGGCGCATAGGCCGACTCGGCAATCTCCGCCCCCACCACAGCCAGCTGGCGCATGATGGAACGTTCGCGCACGATCTCGGCATAGCGGCGGATATTGGCTGCCGATGGCGTGTTCTGCGCTAGTGTTGCCAGGTAAGACAGGCCACCAACATCAGCCAGCTCGGCATTTTTGTCCAACACCTCGGACACGGTCACCACGTCGGCAGGGCGACCCAGTTCAACCAGGCGAGCAATGTGCTTGAAAATCAGCTTGTGATCGTGGCGGTAAAAATCCGCCTCGGAGACAACATCGGCAATCTTGTCGAATGCACCGTTGTCTAGCATCAGGCCACCAAGGACCGACTGCTCGGCCTCGGTCGAGTGTGGCGGCGTGCGCAAAGACGCCATGGCGCCATCAAAATTTTCGTACTGTTCGGTCATGGAGACTCAATGAAATGTGCTACAGGCAACAGCTGGGAATCAGGTGGCAATTCTAGCAGTTTTTACCCGCCACATAGCCGGATGACCACGCCCACTGAAAGTTATACCCCCCCAGCCAGCCAGTGACATCCACTACTTCGCCGATGAAGTACAAACCCGGCACCTCCTTCGCCTCCATGGTCTTGGATGACAATGCCTTGGTAGAGACGCCACCACGGGTCACCTCAGCCTTCTTGTAACCTTGCGTACCATTGGGCTTGATGCGCCAGTGCTGTACCAGCTCCGCCAACTGGCTACATTTTTTGGCTGACAAATCTTTCAGGCGAACATTGAACCCCAATCGCGCCAGCCAAGCTTCTGCAAAGCGCTTGGGCCAGCCCAGCTCTGCCAGCGCATTGCTCACCAGCTGCTCGCTCCCCTGCCGCTCTTCTAACCATGCCTGCACATCACAATCCGGCAGCAGATTGATGACCACCTCCATGCCCGGCTCCCAATAAGAGGATATCTGCAGAATGACCGGGCCGGACAAACCCTTATGTGTGAACAACACCTGCTCACGGAAGCGCCCCTTGCCTGCACGCACCTCCACATCCAGCGATACCCCAGCCAGAGGAGCAAAAACCTCTGCGTCTTCGACATGAAAAGTCAGCGGCACCAATGCAGGACTGAGTGAAGTTACCGGCAGACCAAACTGCTCGGCAATGCGATAACCCAAGGGGCTTGCCCCGATCTGCGGAATGGACAGGCCACCAGTTGCCACCACAAGTGAGGCTGCCTCAAAGCACCCCATCGAGGTATCCACAACAAAGCCCCCCGCCTCAGCCGTACGCACCCCGTCAATACTTACCCCCATTTGCCGGGACACCCCAGCCTGACTGCACTCTGCATCCAGCATGTCGATAATCTGCTGACTGGAATCATCACAAAAAAGCTGCCCCAGCTTTTTCTCGTGATAGGCAATGCCATGGCGCTCGACGATGGCTATAAAATCCTGCGGGCCGAATTGGGCCAGCGCGGAACGACAAAAATGAGAATTTTCTGAAATATAACGATCTGGCCGCGCATCGATATTGGTGAAATTACAGCGCCCACCACCAGAAATACGAATTTTCTCTGCCAGCTTTTCTGCATGATCCAGCAACAATACCTTGCGCCCCCGCTGTGCGGCGACAGCGGCGCACATCATGCCGGCAGCGCCAGCGCCCAATACCAAAACATCAAATGACTTATTCATTTTCTTACTTTACTTATTTAGTCAACTATTGGCGATCAAGTGTTGAATCCAGTACACTTGCTGCTACAGTAATCCGCTAGATACGGCTTTCGCAATTTCGCAAGCCCAATTCTCAACAAGGAGAGCATGATGGAACACAAACTGCCGCAACTGCCTTACGCACTGGATGCGCTGGCTCCCCACATCTCCAAGGAAACCCTGGAATTCCACTACGGCAAGCATCATCAGACCTACATCACCAACCTGAACAACCTGATCAAGGGTACCGAGTTTGAAAATGCCTCGCTGGAAGAAATCGTGAAGAAATCTTCCGGTGGCATCTTCAATAACGCCGCCCAAGTATGGAACCACACTTTCTACTGGTTTGGTCTGGCCCCGAATGCCGGTGGCGAACCGACCGGCGCACTGGCCGATGCCATCAACGCCAAGTGGGGCTCATTCGAAGAGTTCAAAAAAGCCTTTACCCAGACCGCCGTTGGTACCTTCGGCTCTGGCTGGGCCTGGCTGGTGAAGAATAGCGACGGCTCGCTGGACCTGGTGTCCACCAGCAACGCTGCCACCCCGTTGACCACTGACAAGACTCCGGTCCTGACCTGTGATGTGTGGGAACACGCTTACTACATCGACTACCGCAACAGCCGTCCGAACTACTTGGACAGCTTCTGGAAGCTGGTGAACTGGGATTTTGCTGCAAAGAACTTTGCCGCCTGAGCCATCGCCAGATAAAAAAAGGGCCTTGCGGCCCTTTTTTTATTGCTTGCCAATACTGCGCTGCAAACAGGCGAGGCCACCATCCGGCCTCGCCCTTCATGGTCTTACTGTTCGCTCTGATCACTCAGCTGCTGCTTGCCCATCTTGATCGGGTATTTCTGCCGCAGTGTTTCCAGATAGCTACCCAACTGACTGCGTGCCGCCATCTGCACCATCGCACCAGCCAATTGCGTACGCTCTTCATCGCTAACCGCAGCACCAGCAGTAACATTCGCAATCTGGTAAATAGCATAGTCGCCATTATCATGCTTGCTGCCCGCAAAAGCAGGAAGCGAACTGGTCTGAGCCGCAAAGACTGCACGCACATCGCCGGGAACCATGGCACCAGGATTGCGGCGCGATACCGTCTGCAACTCGCCCCACTTCTGGCTATCAGCACCCTTACCGGACTTAAGCTGCGCCAACAATGCCTGGCCCTGCTTTTCTGCCAGTTTGGCACCTTGCGAGGCAATTAACTCACTCTTGATGACATCACGCACTTCATCCAGCTTTTGCTGCCGCTCCGGCTGATGCTCAGCCACGTGTACCACCACCAGACTACCACCGCCGATATCAACCGGCTCGCTGTTATGCTTTTTCTTCAGCACATCATCGCCAAAGGCAGCATCAAGTACCTTGGGATTGGAAAGTACCGGGTCGGCGGACTTCTTGTCGCGTGACAACCAGTCAGAATGCTTGATTTCAAGCTTGAGGGCATCTTGAACCCCCTTGAGCGAATCAGCCTGTTGATAAGCCACTTCAGCCAACTTGTCCGCCATGCTACGCAACTGCCCTGCAGCCTTCTGTTGCTTCAGCTTGGCCTCTACTGCGGCCTTGACAGCAGCCAAGTCGGGCTGTTTCACCTCATCCAGCTTGATGATGTGATAACCGTACTCCGTTTCCACCACTTCGCTGATCTTGCCTGGCTGCATGCGGAACACCACATCATCAAACGGCTTGACCATCGCTCCACGAGCAAAGAAACCCAGATCACCACCATTGGCAGCCGAACCGGGATCTTGCGACTTTGCCTTGGCCAACTCAGCAAACTTGGTCGGATCGGCACGCAGCTGCTTGAGCAAGGCGTCAGCTTCGGCCTTGATCTTGGCCTTGTCAGCCGGCTTGGCATCCTTGGGAACTGTCAGCAGAATATGCGAAGCACGACGCTCCTCACCTGCCAGATCCGCCTTGTGCTGCTCATAGTATTGCTTGATCTCGGCATCACTCACCGACAAACCAGCAGCCACAGCCTGCGGCGATAACACTACATAATCAAGCTTCACAGACTCGGCAGTGCGGAAGCGCTTGGCATTGGCATCATAAAAAGCCTTCAGCGCGGCATCATCCGTCTTTACTTGGGATGCAAAGTCAGCCGGTTTCAGTAGCAGCAGACGAACCTGACGCTCTTGTGCCATCAGCCCCCCCATGCGCTCCACCATGCTGCGGGAAACAAAACCGGTACCGGCAAAATTATTGATCTGGCTTTGCAACAGAATGTCACGACCAATCTTGGCTTCAAAAGCCTCAGGGGACATATTGCGGGCAGCCAGGAATTCCTTGTAGCGTGTTGCACTGAACTGGCCGTTATCCTGCAGTTCGGCAATACCGGCAATTACCTTGCGCAATTGCTCGGGGCTAACCGTTGCACCACCGTCTTGGGCTGCTGCAAGCAACAGATCCTGACGAATCAAGTCATCCAATGCCTGCTGGCGAGTGGCAGCATCTGAGGGCTGCCCCTCCAGAATCCTATCCAGATCACGCTTGTAAATCTTGGCCGAACCCACCTTAACCAGATAGGGATCATCCACGGCGGAGGTGTAACTTCCAACGCCAAAGCCAACAAAGGTCAGCGCTACCGCACCCAGAATGACTTGAATGGCAATTTTATTATTTTGAACAAAATCGAACATGGCGATATCGGCGCAAGCCATCCCATTGGTAAAAAAAAAGGTGAACGACTGAATACGTTCACCTTTTCTGTAGATTCTGGCGGAGTGGACGGGACTCGAACCCGCGACCCCCGGCGTGACAGGCCGGTATTCTAACCAACTGAACTACCACTCCAAACTTGGTGGGCGTTGACGGAGTCGAACCGCCGACATCCTGCTTGTAAGGCAGACGCTCTACCAACTGAGCTAAACGCCCGCTATAAAACCTTGCCGCTATTGCTAACGACAAGGTTGCAGATTATAGCGCGTCTTTCAGTGCTTTGCCAGCACGGAACTTCGGAGAACGTGCAGCCGGGATCTTGATGGTTTCGCCGGTTTTCGGGTTGCGACCGCTGCGTTCAGCACGCTCGCCAACATAGAAAGTGCCAAAACCTACCAGAGTCACGGTGTCGCCTTTTTTCAGGGCGTCGGTAACAGCGGCAACCATACCATCCAGTGCCTTGGCAGCTGCAGCTTTGGAAATATCAGCTTCAGCGGCGATTGCATCAATCAGTTCAGACTTGTTCACGTAAGTCCCCTTTCGTCGTTCTTCGGTCTACGTAATTCGGATAAAAACCGCTTGCTTTATAGCAAGGTCAAAATCCTTGTGTCAAGCGCCTTCCAGCGGAATATTGCCATTTGACAAGCCCGTCTGGAAAGCACAAGCGGCCCGGTAATTTAACTACGGCTGCAACATACTGATTTTTAATGCGTCATTACGGATACACCGGACGCACCTTCCGGTGCGGGGTGCAACTCGTCCGGCTTCGCTTCTTCAGGCAAGGGCTCGGGCTGACGCTCCAGCGCCAGGGCCAACACCTCGTCGATCCACTTAACAGGATGAATTTCCAGCTTCTGCTTGATGTTGGCAGGAATATCCACCAAGTCCTTGGCATTGCCATGTGGAATCAGCACATGCTTGATCCCGCCACGATGTGCAGCAAGCAGTTTTTCCTTTAGCCCACCAATGGGCAATACTTCACCGCGCAAGGTAATCTCGCCGGTCATGGCAACATCAGAGCGTACCGGAATTCCAGCCAGAACGGAAACAATTGCGGTTGTCATTGCAATGCCTGCACTCGGGCCATCCTTTGGTGTTGCACCTTCAGGCACATGAATGTGCATGTCATGTTTTTCATGAAAATCCGGTTTGATACCCAAAGTACGCGAACGACTGCGCACCACACTCATCGCCGCAGTGATGGACTCCTGCATTACTTCACCCAACTGGCCGGTTCGCACAATATTGCCCTTGCCAGGCAACGAAACCGCCTCGATGGTCAGCAGCTCACCACCAACTTCAGTCCAGGCAAGACCAGTCACCTGACCAATACGATTTTCCTGTTCAGCCACGCCATAATCAAACCGGTGTACACCCAGGTACTTGTCCAGATTCTTGGCATTTACCGTAACCTTGGCCGCCTTGCTTTTGCCCAGCAAAGCACCTGTCACCACCTTGCGGCAGATCTTGGCAATTTCGCGGTCCAGGCTGCGCACACCAGCTTCACGGGTGTAGTAACGCACGATATCGCGCAAAGCACTTTCCTGCAGCACCAGCTCGCCTTCCTGTACACCATTGGCCTTGATTTGCTTGGGCACCAGATACTTCAGCGCAATATTGACCTTTTCATCCTCGGTGTAGCCGGCCAGGCGGATGATTTCCATCCGATCCAGCAAAGCATGCGGAATGTTCAGCGAATTGGCTGTTGCCACAAACATCACGTCCGACAAGTCATACTCAACTTCGGCGTAATGATCGACAAAGGAGTGATTCTGCTCCGGATCCAGTACTTCCAGCAAGGCAGATGAAGGATCGCCACGGAAATCAGCGCCCATCTTGTCTACCTCATCCAGCAGGAACAGTGGGTTTTTCACCCCAACCTTGCTCATGTTCTGCAGCACCTTACCCGGCATGGAGCCAATATAAGTGCGGCGATGACCACGAATCTCGGACTCATCCCGTACACCGCCCAAGGCCATACGCACAAACTTGCGATTTGTTGCGCGAGCAATGGACTGCCCCAGCGAGGTCTTACCCACCCCTGGAGGCCCTACCAAGCACAGAATGGGCGCTTTGAGCTTGTCTACTCGCTGCTGCACCGCCAGGTACTCAAGAATGCGTTCTTTGACCTTTTCCAGACCAAAGTGATCCTCGTCCAGCACCGACTCGGCATTGGCTACATCCTTGTTGATCTTGGTCTTCTTCTTCCAAGGCAGTTCAAGCAAGGTGTCAATGTAGTTGCGCACCACAGTGGCTTCTGCCGACATGGGCGACATCATCTTGAGCTTTTTCAGCTCAGCACTGACTTTATCCTTGGCTTCCTTGGGCATGCCAGCCAGGCGAATCTTCTTTTCAAGATCGTCAAGATCGCTGACTTCATCCATATCACCCAGTTCTTTCTGGATGGCCTTAACCTGCTCGTTCAGATAGTACTCGCGCTGGCTCTTTTCCATCTGGCGTTTGACGCGGCCACGGATGCGCTTTTCCACCTGCAAGATGTCGATCTCGCCTTCCAGCTGGGACAGCAGATGCTCCAGCCGTGCGCGCACATCAAACATCTCCAGCACTTCCTGCTTCTGCTCAAGCTTGAGCGGCAGATGTGCCACGATGGTATCCGCCATGCGGCCGGCGCGCTCAATACCAGCCAGAGAAGTCATTACCTCAGGCGGAATTTTCTTGTTAAGTTTGACATACTGCTCAAACTGCGCGAGCAAGGCACGGCGCATGGCCTCGGATTCGGTCGAATCTTCACCATCAGCTGCCAACGGCGTGATGGTGCCGACAAAGCAACCACCATCCTCTTCGACCCGGCTGATCTGCGCACGCTGACGCCCCTCGACCAGCACTTTGACCGTGCCATCCGGGAGTTTGAGCATTTGCAGCACAGAGGCAATCGTGCCGACGCTGTAAAGATCATCCGCTTCCGGTTCGTCCTTGGAGGCAGAGCGCTGGGCTACCAGCAACACCTGCTTGCCTTCGTCCATGGCACTTTCCAGCGCACGGATAGACTTGGCCCTGCCGACAAACAGTGGGATGACCATATGAGGGAAAACAACCACATCCCGAAGCGGAAGCAGCGGCAGTGTGGTTTCTTCGCGGAGTTCTGCGGGTTGGGGCATATCACCTAACCTTGCGTACGTGAAACATTGCATGAAAGATGGGGCAGTCATGCTGAAAATCAACACCCCATACTAAATCAGTTTGGCGACATTACAAAAGAAAACCGCCCATGGCGGGCGGCTTTTCCTAATCCTGAATTAACTCAGGCGGACTGAACCTGCTCATCCTTGTCGCGATAGATGAACAGAGGCTTTTCACCCTTTTCGATAACCTTTTCATCTACCACGACTTTTTCCACATTTTCCATGGACGGCAGTTCGTACATGGTATCCAACAGCACACGTTCGATAATGGAGCGCAGACCACGCGCACCGGTCTTACGGACCAGTGCCTGCTTGGCAATGACACGCAATGCTGAAGGACGCACTTCCAGCTCAACATTTTCCATGCGGAACAGACGCTGATACTGCTTGATCAGTGCATTTCTGGGTTGAGTCAGAATGGTAACCATCGCTTCCTCATCCAGCTCCTCCAGCGTTGCCACCACCGGCAAACGGCCAATCAATTCCGGAATCAAGCCGAAACGGATCAAATCCTCCGGCTCGGCTTCCTTGAACAGCGCCGAGGTGGACTTGCTGTCGTCACGCGAGCTGACTTCCGCACCAAAACCGATACCACCCTTTTCCGAGCGACGACGGATGATCTTTTCCAGACCATCGAATGCACCGCCACAGATGAACAAGATATTGGTGGTGTCAACCTGGATGAACTCCTGATTGGGGTGCTTACGCCCGCCTTGTGGCGGAATGGAAGCAACCGTACCTTCAATCAGCTTCAGCAAGGCCTGCTGCACCCCCTCACCCGATACATCACGGGTAATGGACGGGTTTTCCGACTTGCGTGAAATCTTGTCGATCTCATCGATATAGACAATGCCACGCTGGGCCTTCTCCACATCGTAGTCGCACTTTTGCAGCAGCTTCTGGATGATGTGTTCGACATCCTCACCCACATAACCGGCTTCCGTCAGCGTGGTGGCATCTGCGATCACGAACGGCACATCCAGCAGGCGAGCGAGCGACTGTGCCAGCAAAGTCTTGCCTGAACCGGTCGGCCCCACCAACAGGATATTACTCTTTGCAAGCTCGACCTCATCCTTATCGCTTGCCGGTGTGTACAGACGCTTGTAATGGTTGTACACGGCAACAGACAAGGTCTTCTTGGCAAAATCCTGACCGATGATGTATTGATCCAGGTCGGCTCGGATTTCCTGAGGAGTCGGCAAAGTCGTCACAGTAGCGGCTGCGTCACCGATTTCGCCCACCACCTTTTCCAGCTCCTCGCGAATGATGTCGTTGCAAAGCTCGACGCATTCATTGCAGATGAAGACTTGGGGGCCGGCGATCAGACGCTGGACTTCATGCTGGCTCTTGCCGCAGAAAGAGCAATACAGAAGTTTTTCGTTGCTGTTTTTATCAGCCATTAGCTAGTTCCACTGCTTACGCCGTAACATCCTTGCGGGAGGTCAGCACTTTATCAATCAGACCGTACTCGCGGGCTTCCTCGGCGGACATGAAATTGTCGCGCTCGGTATCGGCCTGCAGACGCTCCATGGTCTGGCCGGAATGCTTGGCCAGCAGCTCGTTCATCTTGCCTTTTACCTTCACCAGCTCGCGGGCATGGATTTCAATATCGGTCACCTGACCACTCAGACCACCGCCATACAGCAAGGGCTGATGAATCATTACACGGCTATTGGTCAGGGCAAAGCGTTTGCCTTGCGTACCTGCCGACAACAGGAAGGCACCCATACTGGCCGCCTGACCGATACACAGCGTGGAAATGTCCGGCTTGATGAAATTCATCGTGTCGTAGATGGACATGCCTGCCGTAATCGAACCACCCGGCGAATTGATGTAGAAGTAGATGTCCTTGTCCGGATTTTCCGACTCAAGAAACAGCATCTGCGCCACAACCAGGTTGGCCGATTCGTCGGTGACGGGCCCTACCAGGAACACGATACGCTCCTTCAGCAGTCGCGAGTAGATGTCATAAGCGCGCTCGCCACGACCACTCTGCTCCACTACCATGGGCACCAGGCCCAGCCCTTGCGGTTCAATCATCGATTTCATCGACCAACTCCGTTTGTGTCGTTATCAGGCGTTGCTACCCATCAGGGCATCAAAGGACAATTCTTCTACCTCAACCTTGGCCTTGGACAGAACGAATTCCACTACATTGTCTTCCAGCACCATGGAGGTCGGGCCTTCCAGGCGATCAGCGCTGGCGTAGTACCAGGTCAGTACTTCCTCCGGATGCTCGTAGCTGTCAGCAAACTCTTCGATCATGGCCTTCACCTGTTCCGGCTTGGCTTCCAACTTGTTAGCTTCTACCACTTCAGCCAGGATCAGGCCCAGTGCCACGCGACGCTCTGCTTGCTGGGCAAACAGTTCCGGCGGGAAAGGCATGTCTTTTACGTTCATGCCACGTTGTTGCATGTCACGTTGCGCCTGCTCGATCAGACGACCGATTTCCAGCTGAACCAGCGCCTTCGGCAGGGTGATTTCAGTGGCATCCAGCAGGGCTTGCATCACAGCTTCCTTGGTGCGAGCCTGCAGACGACGCTTAACTTCACGCTCAACATTCTTGCGAATTTCAGCGCGCATCTTTTCCACGTCGCCATCAGCAATACCCAGCAGCTTGGCGAACTCTTCGTTCACTTCCGGCAGGGTGGCTTCAGCAACATTCTTCACGGTAATTTCGAAGACGGCAGTTTTGCCGGCAACGTCCTTGCCATGATAGTCAGCCGGGAAAGACACTTCCACGTTCTTGACTTCGTCTTCCTTCATGCCGGTCACACCAGCTTCGAAGTCAGCCAGCATCTGGCCTTGACCAATGACAAAAGGGAAGTTCTCGGAAGAACCGCCATCGAACAGCACGCCATCGATGCTGCCCTTGAAGTCGATGATCACACGATCGCCTTCGGCGGCAGCACGTTCAACGCGGTTGTAGCGGGTACGTTGCTTGCGCAGAATATCGATGGTCTTGTCGATTTCAACATCGCTAACCGGGGTGGACGGCTTCTTGATTTCTTTGCCGGCCAGTTCACCAACCTTAACTTCCGGATAAACCTCGAAAGTAGCAGCAAACTTGAAGTTCTCTACATCACCCTCTGCAGCTACCGGCTCAAAGCGCGGATAGCCGGCAACGCGCAGCTTCTGCTCGCTCACTGCGCTATAAAAACCTTGCTGAACCTGCTCGCCCAACACTTCTTCACGCACCTGGGCACCGTAATTGGCTTCAACGATTTTCAGCGGAGCCTTGCCCGGGCGGAAACCTTGAATCTTGGCAGTACGTGCCACGCGCTTCAGGCGCTCAGTCACTTGGGCATCAATAGCAGCCATCGGCAGAGCGATGTTCATGCGGCGCTCAAGATTGCTCAACGTTTCCAGTTGTACTTGCATGTTCAATCCTTAAACTAGTCATCTGAATACGAGTTCGGCCTTTGCGCGAACATTTCGTATTTTGGAAAACAGGTGAAACCCTTGGGAGGCTTCGGCTCTATATGGGGCCACAAGCCCCGGCTACAAGTGCAAGCCTTGCTGCATTTGCGCAGCGAACGATCAGGCCCGCATCCCATTGCGAAAACGCGCAGTATAGCATGCAGCCTGTCTTTGTATGCAGGCGAATAGTAGCCCAAAAGCCAGCCGCTCAGCGCACTTCAAACACCGCCACCCGGCGCGCGAAAGAATGCAGAGCTGTCTACGCAATGCTCTTGATCACCCAGCCCGAATGGATAATTTGCAGCACCTTGCCTACATCACAGCGCCGCAACTCTGTTTATTGAAAAATACGCGGGTGCTGGATGTGGATAAAACCAAGGAAAATGATTACTTGCAGAAAATACTGAAGAAACTGATGATGTGGTGCGAGCGGAGAGACTCGAACTCTCACGCCTTACAGCGCTGGAACCTAAATCCAGTGCGTCTACCAATTCCGCCACGCTCGCACTGTCAGGGCAGTGAATGCCACAGACGAAGAGGCGCACTATACCCTAGGCCAGTTCATCTTTCAAGCGCTTCTCAATGAACTATTGGTATGGTTTCATGTCACAATGCTGGCACTTCATTTTCATGCCAGCTGTTTGAATGGCACATACAACACCAGGAAAGAGGGCAGCATGCAACCAGACCTGCACAATACATATCAGGCCAGCACTTCCAGCCTTGCGCGGAATAAAGTTTTGCGCAATACCTACGGCCTGCTCGGTCTTTCGATGATTCCCACCGTGATGGGCGCACTCATTGGCACACACCTGAATTTTGCCTTCATGGCTGCCAGCCCCATCATGGGCATGCTGGCCATCATGGCCGTATTTTATGGTTTGGTTTTTGCGATTGAAAAAAATCGCAATAACTCGCTTGGTGTTTTCCTGATGCTCGGCTTCACCTTCATGATGGGCTTGCTGCTGGGACCATTGCTGCAATTTGCCTTGCGCTTCAGCAATGGTGGCCAGCTAATCATGACTGCCGGCGCAGCCACCGCATTGGTATTCATCGTAATGGCCGGCATTGCCAGCACAACCAAACGTGATCTATCGGCTTTGGGTAGCTTTCTGACGGTGGGTGCCATTGTCCTGATGGTGGCTGTTGTCGCCAACATCTTCCTGCAGATGCCCGGGGTTCAACTGGCCATTGCCGCTGCATTTGCCCTGTTTAGCTCGCTGATGATTCTGTGGCAGGTAAAGGTTGTTGTCGATGGCGGCGAATCCAGCTATGTCTCGGCCGCACTCTCAATCTACATCAGCATCTACAATCTATTCACCAGCTTGCTACAGTTGCTACTGGCACTGAGCGGTGATCGCGACTAAGCAACTTCATCTTTCCCAGCAAAAAGCGCCTTGATACAAGGCGCTTTTTTATTAATCTGGCAACCACTCAGGCCAGTAACCGGCAGGGTCATAGCAATCGCTGGAAACCGCCACGCCAGGTAGCGCAAGTAATTTTCCCGCACCATCAAGCAGCAAAGGCCACTGCTTGCGCAGCAGCGGTGGGATACCAAACTCCTGCAACAATTTCTTGACCTGCTTTCGCCCTACCTGCTGCGGCAGCAGCTCCCCTCCCCGCCTTGGCGACAAACAAACACCCTCCGCCAGTACTTCCGGCGCGATGCCTCCGCTGCGCACCCAGCGCAAACGCCCCCCCCAATCAGGAAAGAACTGCTCTGCCGACTCGCCAGAGAACACAGGTACATCATTCGGCACACACACATCACGCAGCACGCGAACAGCATGCAAGACGCCCCGGTAACGCAGCACTGCCACATCACCCACCATCAGGCTTGGCTGACTTGCCACACCAGCCCCCCGCAACTGACGCAGAAATTCCTGCGCACGCTCCGGGGATAACGCAACGACACCACGCTCTCGTAGCCAAGCAAGCAAAACAAATCCCTGCCGCACCTCCGACAGGGCCAATAGACTGGCCACGTCAAAACCATGACCTTTTCTACCCCGCTCCAGATCCGCAGCCACTACTTCTTCGATCAGGCTCGATGCCTGGCTCATATGCCAGGCTGTGCGCGCAATATGCTGTCGATAGTCAGGCACATGCTCCGCCAGTACCGGCATGATGCAATGGCGCAGCATATTGCGTCGGTAGTGAATATCGGCATTGCTGTCGTCGCTCACCCAAGACAACTGATGCTGTGCTGCATAGTGCTCTAGTTGCTGCCGGGTGCGTGACAACAAGGGACGCCACAAAGCCAAGCCTGCCAATGAGCGGCAGATTGGCATTCCTGAGAGCGCCCTTACACCTCCACCGCGCAAAAGCTGTAGCATGACGGTTTCAGATTGATCATCCTGGTGCTGTGCCAGCACCAGGACATCTGCTGTCGACTGTGCATATGCCTCATACCGTAGCTTGCGCGCATTGGCCTCGACACCTTCCGCTGCTGCTCGATCAACATGCACCCGCACCACCCGCAGCGGCACCTCCCACTCAGCACACACGGCCTGACAATGGCGCACCCACTCTTCGGCAAAATCACTGAGACCGTGATGCACATGAACGGCAGATATCTGCAGTTGCGGCCGATGCTGCCTTGCCCGCACCAGCAACGACAACAGCACCATGGAGTCGAGCCCGCCACTCAACCCTACTTCAAAAGCAGAAAGGCCGGACAATTTGTCCGGCCAGCAGGCTAACAGCTCATTCAGCAGATCAGGCTGCATCTTCCTTGAAACGCCCATAACTCATCAGGCGATCGAAACGCTCCTTGAGTAGCGCGTCAATCGGCCGATTGGCAAAGTCCTTCAATTGTTCCTGAATGACACGTTTCATGGCATTCATCATCTGCGCGTGATCGCGATGGGCCCCGCCGACCGGTTCGTTGATCACCCGATCAATCAGACCCAGCGTTTTTAGACGATTGGCCGTGATGCCCAGCGCCTCTGCCGCCTCCGACGCACGCTCAGCGGTTTTCCACAAGATTGACGCACAACCTTCCGGAGATATCACTGAGTAAGTTGAGTACTGCAGCATATTGACCTGATCACCAACAGCAATAGCCAAGGCACCACCAGAACCACCCTCACCGATAACGGTACAGATGATAGGCACTCGCAGGCGCGTCATCTCGTATAGATTGCGGCCAATCGCTTCGGACTGACCACGCTCTTCGGCACCGATGCCCGGGTAAGCACCCGGCGTATCAATAAAGGTAACAATGGGAATGCCAAACTTTTCGGCCAGCTTCATCAAGCGCAATGCCTTGCGATAGCCTTCCGGGCGCGGCATGCCGAAATTGCGATAAATTTTTTCCTTGGTATCGCGGCCCTTCTGATGACCAATCACCATGACAGGCTGGCCATTGAACCGGGCGAGCCCCCCCACGATTGCCGGATCATCAGCAAACGCGCGATCACCATGCAGCTCTTCAAAATCAGTGAAGATGCTGCGCAGGTAGTCCAGTGTATACGGACGCTGCGGGTGGCGTGCCACCTGGGAGATCTGCGAGGGGGACAGTTTGGCATATAGAGTCTTGGTCAGTTCCAGACTCTTCTTTTGCAGGCGTGCGATTTCTTCGGAGATATCCAGTACGGAATCGTCCTGCACGAATCGCAGCTCTTCTATCTTGTTCTCGAGCTCGGCGATAGGCTGCTCAAAATCGAGAAAGGTCGGCTTCATTATGCACATCATCCGATTAAGCGAATCGGGCAATCATACATGAGTGCAAAAGAATCCGTCACGCCCCTGTCTGACAAAATTCATTCGGCATAAGCTGGCGGTTTGATTATTCCTGGGTTTATGCAAAAAAGTGAAACCTCCCTCTTGCGCTGACTTTTCGGCTGTGCTTTAATTCGCCTCCTCGCTGAGACGCAAACGCAGACAGCGAAAAGATTTCAGGGCGTTTAGCTCAGTTGGTAGAGCGTCTGCCTTACAAGCAGAATGTCGGCGGTT
>NZ_JBMDJV010000018.1:0-113277 GCF_057809375.1 Aquitalea sp. FG25 | reverse complement strand
GCCGGATTAAACCCGGCCTTTCAGATTATTCACAAACTATCTCTCTTAATTTCTTAGTGCAAAGCGAGGCGCCCTGCTTCAATTGACAAAGCAAGCGCGGGGGAATAGGAAATAAAGGGGAAGACTGCGGAATCAATCACTTAATCGGAATACCCGGCTTTGCTAAGTTTGGTGAAATCGCACCACATTACTTTGCCAACAGCCTGAAAGGCCGGATTAAACCCGGCCTTTCAGATTATTCACAAACTATCTCTCTTAATTTCTTGGCGCAAAGCGAGGCGCCCTGCTTCAATTGGCAAAGCAAGGGTGGGGGGATAGGAAATAAATGGGCAGGCTGCGGAATCTATCACTTAGGCGAAAGGCCCGGCGTTGCCGGGCCCTGCGAAATCGTACCAAATTATTTTGCTTGTCATCGCGGGCGGGGCCGCTTAGTCCGCGCTGTGGCGCAAGCCTTCCAGATCCAGCAACTGGATATCACGCCCGTTGACATCAATCAGCGCAGCCTCGCTCAGCTGGTGCAGCATGCGTGAGAAGGTTTCCGGCGTCAGGTTCAGCCGCGATGCGATCAGGTTCTTGTTCACCGGCAACGTAACCAGCGGCATGGCGGCGTCCAGATCGGCATTCTGCAACAAATAACCCACTACCCGCTGCAGCGAGCTTTCAATCGTGTAGCGTTCTACATCGCGCACCAGACCATGCAGCCGCATGGACAAGCCCGCCAGCAGGCGACGGGCAAAGGCCGGGTCGTTCTGGATGGCCTGATTAATACCCTGGGCTTCCACTTTTAGCAGGAAACCATCTTCCAGCAACTGCGCCATCACCGGGCAGGGCTTGCCCAGAAACATCACCGCTTCGGCAAAGCTCTGGCCGGGATGGATGATTTCCATCACTTTTTCGCTGCCCTGGGAGGAGGAAATGGCCAGCTTCACCCGGCCATACACCACCAGGAACATGCCGTCGCAGGGATCACCCTTCTGGAAAATCACCTGGCCCTTGTTGCCGCGTACCTCGTGGGTAAAGGGCACGAGCGCATCGATCTGCGCCGGGGACAATTGCTGAAACAGCGGCTGGTGCCGCAAAAACGAGGGGATATCGACAGTTTGCATGACTTTTCCATAAAAGCAGCTAACAACATAGCGTAGCGTCCCTGGGGCCAGGCGCGCCGCCACAGACAGTACAAGGGTACGGCCAAAAGGCGTAACGCCACCGCAGGGGTTTTGTTAGCGGCGCCAAGAACGCCGGGCGCAATGCCCTGCCCAGCCGCCGACTATAAGCCGCAGCCAAGGACATCGCCATGCGCAATAAGCATCAGCCGGCTACGCCAAATGGCGTAGACCGGCTTGTCCCACATCCGCTAACGGCCTTGCAGCCGCAGCGCAAAATCAAGCGGTGCTGTGTCCGGTTGCAGTGACCTCAGTGACTTGTCCCTTCCGAGCGATTCACCTTGTTAAACACATTGTATTTGCCGATGGGCTTGGCCATGGGCAAGGCGGCCACTTCGCGCAGGGTTTGCGCATCCACCACAATCAGCTCGCCCGGATTCTCCATCACCGACACCAGTGCATAACGACCATCGCGGGTGAATTCCACATGCGCGGTGGTCTTGCCCGGCCGCAACACCAGCTGGCGCACCACGCTGAGGCTGCGCTTGTCGATGATGGACAGCGTGTCCTTGTGTGCGCTCATCATGGAGTCGGCCCAGGCATACGGGGTGTTTTCGTGGCTGCGCAGGAAGAAGCCCGGCCCCGGCAACTGCACTTGTTTGATCAACTGCCAGCTGTCCATGTCGACGAAACTGAGCTGACCGCCCTTGAGATTAGGCGTAGCCATGATGCGATGGCCATCGCGCTCAAAGCTGATGCCGGAACCCAGATGCGGCATGCCATCCAGCGGCAGGTCGGCCACCTTGCTGCGTGCATCCAGGCTGATCACCTGCGCCTGGCCGCTGCGCGAGGCACCCAGCACATGGCGGTAGGACGGGTCGAAGTAAAAGTCGTCCAGCACCATGGACAGCGGCGTCACCCGTGGGGTGAGAAAGCCCGGCTGCGCCAGTGACTCGCCCATTTTGTAGTCATGCACCAGGCCGGAATAAACCGGCTCGGCATGGCGGTCGTAGCTGATTTCCCACAGCTCTGGCACATCTTTTAACGCCACCACAAAGCTGTGGCGCGGCGCGGCTTCGTACACGGCGGACACCCGCGACGGATGACCGGCGGCATCGCGCACCGCAATGGTTTTCACCGGGGCCAGGCCGTGGGCGTCCAGCAGCACCAGCGTTTGCGGCAGGGTGTTGCCGGCCAGAATCCAGTTGCCATCGTCCGATACCGCGATATTGCGGGTATTCAGCCCCACGCGAATGTCCGCCACCACCTGCAGGCTGTACAGGTCGTACTGGGTTACCCAGCCATCGCGGCTGGAGAAATAAACAAAGCGGCCATCGGGGGAAAACTTGGGGCCACCATGCACGGCATAGTGGCTGGCAAAGCGGGTGAGCACCTGAAAGCGATCACCATCCAATACGCTGACATGGTGGTCGCCCGCCTCCACCACCACAAACAGGTTAAGCGGGTTGGCACGGTATTGCGGCTTGGCCGGCAGGCTGGACAGCGCCACCGGCTGGCGGTGCGAAGCGCGCATGTCGGCCTCGCTCCAGCGCGGCGGCGTGGCCGGGGCGCTTTGCACATAGGCCGTCAGCTGGCTGATTTGCGCCTCGTTCAGTTGCCCGGCAAAACCGGCCATCTGGGTAGCGGTACGGCCTTGGCGGATGGTGTTGCTGATCTCGGCGGTTTTCAGCCGCTCCAGGCTTTCCGGCAGCAAGGCCGGGCCCATGCCGCCCAGCCGGTCGGCACCGTGGCAGCTTTGGCAATGCTGGCCGTATAGCCGCGCAGCGGCGGATGGGTCCGCGTCGGCGGCGGGAGCAGCATACAGTGGCAGGCTCAACGCCATGCCCAACAGGGTTAGCCAGCGTTTCATCACACAGCCTCCTTACGCCAGGGGGTCAGCGGGGCCAGCGCATGCACGCCGCTGGCGACGCCGACTTCCTCGTCGCTCAGATAACAGGCCGGGTCTGCCGCCCAGAAATTACCGGTCAGCTCCCAGGCGCGCACCCGCGTATTGCCATTGCAGATGGCCAGGTGCTGACAGGCCGCACAGCGGCCTTCCACCGGACGCGGCGACTGGCGCAGGCCAGCCATCAGCGGATGGGATTCATCCCGCCAGATGGCGGAAAATGGCCGCTCGCGCACATTGCCCAGTTGCACCTTCCACCACATGGTGTCGGGGTGCACATTGCCCAGGTTGTCGATATTGGCCACGTTAACGCCGCTGGCATTGCCGCCCCAGGCCAGCAGGCGCTGGCGCAGTTGCGCGGCCTGCTCTGGATAATGGCGGGCCGCCCAGTGCAGCAGGTACACCGCATCGGCATCGTTATTGCCGGTAACAAAATCACGTGGCTTGCCCGCGCGGATATGCTGCAGGCAGGCCTCGATCAGCAGCTCCATTGCCCAGCGGGTACGCGGCTGGCGGGCGTCGTCAGCGCGGTGCTTGTTGCCGCGACCGGCGTAATTGAGATGGGAGAAGTAAAACTTGTCGATGTTTTCCACCGCCAGCAATTGCAGCAGCGCTGGCAGGTCGTCGGCATTGTCTTCGGTCATGGTGTAGCGCAGGCCAACCTTCAGCCCGGCATCGCGTGCCAGCCGCATGCCGCGCAAGGCCAGTTCGTAGCCACCGGCCAGGCGGCGGAAGCGGTCGTGGGTGGCACCAATGCCATCCAGGCTGACGCCGACATAATCAAAGCCCACCGCCGCCAGCGCCGAGATATTGCGCTCGTCAATCAGTGTGCCGTTGCTGGACAGGCCAACATAAAAACCCATGGCCTTGGCACGGGCGGCCAGCTCGAAGATATCCGGCCGCAGCAGCGGTTCGCCGCCGGACAGAATCAGCACCCGCACGCCAAAGGCGTACAGATCGTCCATCACCGCACAGGCTTCGGCGGTGGACAGCTCGCCCAGGAAATCCTTGTTGGCCGAGGTGGAGTAACAGTGCTGGCAGGTGAGATTACAACGGCGGATCAGGTTCCAGATCACCACCGGGCCGCTGGGCTTGGCGCTGCGGGCGGGCGCGGCTGCCGGGTTCAGCAGACTTTGCAGATAAGGTGTCAGGCGCAGCATGGCAGGCTCCGGCAATGGCGACAGCATACAGTGTGCCGGGGCAGCCGCATCCGGCTCCTTGACCCGTATCAACGAGACCACCCCGGTTTATACGCGCAGGCCGGATTTCTTCAGGATACGGGTGGAAAACAGCAAGGAATGACGCCGACAGGCCGGGCCCAGCAGTTGCAGCAAAGCCGCCTGCTGTTCGCGCACTGCCCGGCGGCTGCCGCCATGCACCATGGCAAACAGGTTGTACGGCCAGTGCGGCAGATGGCGCGGGCGGCGGTAGCAGTGGCTGACGCAATCCAGCTGTCCCAGTTGCTGGCCCAGTTCATCCACCTGATCGTCCGCCACATCAAACACCGCCATGCCATTGGCGCGGTAGCCGATGGCGTAGTGATTGGGCACTGCGCCAATGCGGCGGATCACGCCCTGCTCCAGCATGCGCCCCAGCCGTGCCAGCACCATGTCTTCCGCTAGTTGCAGGCTGTCGGCCAACTGGCGGTAGGGCTGTTCCACCAGCGGCAAACCGGCCTGGGTGGCGCGGATCAGCCGCCAGTCGTCATCGTCCAGTTCCGGCACCTGCTGGCTATCGTCCACACTGCCACGCCCGGCGCTGGCCTGCCCCACCGCCGCCTGACCGCCCACGGTAAAGCGCATGCCGACAAAGTATTCGCGCTGTTTGGGAAAGGCATGCACGGTAAGGCCGGTGAGCAGTTCGATGGCGCTGCAGGCGGCGGAAATACCCGCCTGACTGGCAGCGGCCAGGACAAACCACATATTGAGCTTGTGGGTGCGCTGATAGTTATGCGCCACCACTGGCAGGCTGTTGACGGCGGCGGCCACCTCATCAAAACGCGCGGGCGGCACCGCCAGTGCGGCCAGCACAAAGCAGCCGCCCATGCGTTCTATCTGGTAGAGCGGGCCAAAGCGGGTGAGCACCTGTCGCTGCAACAAGTCATCCAGCCCCTGACGCAGTGCGGTTTCGCTACAACCCAGTGCGGTGGCAGCGGCAGCATAAGGATGGCTGGACAAGGGGAAGCCACCCTGCAACTGATTGACAATGCTGATTTCCAGCGGGTTGAGCTTGGCCTGGCTATGCGTGATGGCCATAACAGGCTCCGCGTTGGGTATAGCGTTTCAGGGAGGGCAATACCGCATGCGGGTAGTGCTGCAGGCCATGGCGCTGGATGATCTGTCCCAGGGCAGCCTGCAGGCTGGCCGCATCGCTGGCGTGAATCATGCAAAACAGCTGGTAAGGCCAGTGCGGCAGTCGCGCCGGGCGCTCGTAGCACAGCGTCACGGCGGGTTCGCCAGCCAGTTGCCAGGCAACAGCCTCGCGGCTGGCGGCATTGTCGATCTGCCACACGCACATGGCGTTGTGGCGATAGCCCAGCTCGGCATGGCGCAGTACCGCACCAAAACGGCGCAGTACGCCGCCGGCCTGCCAGTCCTGCAACTGCTGCAGGACTTCCTGTTCGGTCAGGCCGCAGCGGGTGGCCAGCAAGGTGAAGGGCCGCAATTGCAACGGCAAGCCGCTACACAGGCCAGCCAGCAGGCGCTGCTGGCGCCAGTCCGGGCGAATGGGTGCAGGCGCGCGCTGTGGTTGGCGCACGGCAGTGCTGCCATCCAGCGCAAAGCCCAGGTCGATATGGTATTCACGCAGCAAAGGCAGGTTGAGCGGCGTCAGCCCGGTGGCCAGATGAATGCGCGACAGCACATCAGTCACCGCAGCTACGTCACTGGCAGTCACCACAAACCACAGATTGAAATGGTGATCGCGCTGGTAGTTGTGGTTGACTTCGGCATGACTGCTGACAAAGGCAGCCACCGCATCCAGTCGCTCCGGTGCCACGGCCAGCGCGGCCAGGGTACTGCTGCCCACGGTATTGGGTGCAAACACCGCCCCCAGCCGGGATAACAGCCCGGCCTGTTGCGCCTCGCGCAGCAACTGCATCAGTTCATCTGCAGTCCAGCCATCCCCCAGCAGGGCAGCCATATCGGCAAATGGCGTTGCACTGAGCGGAAACTGTTTCTGGCAGCGATCCAGTGCATTCAGGCTGCGCGGCGGCAGTGCCGTCAGGCTTGGCAAGTCTTGCATCACATCCCCATGCGGCTGGCGCGTTGGGTGAAGAAAATGCCGGACGGCTCCAGCGCAGGCAGCGTGCTGCGCGTGGTGAGCGTGGCGGTGTCGATCACCACCAGCTTGTTGTCGTCACGGCTGGACAACCATACCGCATCGCCACGGGCGGTGAATTCCATGTGCAGGATGGCGCGGCCCGGTTGCAGGGTCTTGATCACCTGCCGGGTCGGCACATCAATCACCTGCACCTTGTCATTGTCGGGGAAGGCAAAGTTGACCCATACCCGGCGGCCGCCAGGTTCAGCCATCACGAATACCGGCTGGCCCAGCACCGGCACGGTAGCCACTTGCGCCCAGCTGCGGTTATCCGCCACCAGCACCTCATGCTGACCGATGGCGGGGAGGAAGGCATAATCCCCGGCAATCGACCAGCCGCGCAAATGCGGCATCTTGTATACCGGCAGGGTTTGCCGGCCACGGCCATAGCCGCCCAGAATACGCCGCACCCCAGCATCGGCATGCCAGCTATCAAACAAGGCCAGGCCATCTTCGCCGTACAGGCCAGCAATAAAATAGCGGCCATCGCTGCTGGCCAGGCCATCGTAAGGCTGCTTGCCGATGTGCTCGAAGCGCTGGACCTTGGGCGCGCGGGGCGTGCTGGCATCCAGCAGCCAGATTTCTCCGCTGTCGTACAGGGCAAAGGCAAAGCGGTTGCCCGGCATGTCGGCCAGACCCACCACCTTGGATTCGCTACCGCCAACGGCTGCCGTGCTGACGCTGGACAACAGTTGCAGGCTGTCGGCATCAAACAGCTTCACCCCGCCCGGACTGTAGTTTTGCGCGGCAATTACCCGGCCGTCGCTGGAAATGGCACCGCCTATGCTGTTGCTGGCCTGCTCCACCCGCTTCACCAGCCGGGCCGTCAGCAGGTCCACCTTGCTGATGGCACCGTCGCGGCCAAACACATAGGCATAGCGGGCATCACGCGAAAACACCACCGAGGCATGCGACAAATCACCCAGGCCCTGCACCCGCGCCAGCGATTGTGCGTGGCTGTTGTCGACAATCTGCACGCTGCCACTGGCACGTTCGATCACCACGCCAAGGTCGCCCGTGCCGCGCAGCGGCGTACTGGCACAGGCGGCCAGTGCCAGGCACAGCAGCGGTGCCAGCAGGCGGGCTAGCGTGCGCCGCCCTGTTGCAAGAGTTGAACCAGCCATTGCGCTTCTTCTTCGGAAAGGAAAGGCCGCCATGGCGGCATGGGGGTGCCGGGGCGGCCATTGAGAATGGTGGCCACCAGGCTGTCGGCTGATTTGCCAGCCAGCGCCTGGGGGGTAAGCGGGCTGCCCAGCCCGCCCTTGAGGCTGAGGCCGTGGCAGGCACCGCAGTCGTTATGCAGCAGCTGCAGCAGCACACCGGCACGGGGTTCTGCCGGTGCCGCCGCAACAGCCTGCTGGCACAGGCTGGCATTCAACAACGCCAACAGTGCCAGCAGCCGCAGGCTGCGCCTTACTGGGCCAGAATCCATGTCACCAGCTGCTTGAGGTCGGCATCCGGCACTTGCGGATTAGGCGACATCGGAATGGCACCAAAACTACCAGAACCGCCGGCCTTCACTTTCTGCATTAGCTTGGCCGTGACATTCTGGCCCTTGTATTTGGCGGCCACTTGCTTGTAGGACGGGCCAACCACCTTGGCATCCACGCTGTGGCAGGCCAGGCAGTTGTATTGTTTGGCCAGTTCCGGCCCGGTGGCAGCTTGCGCCAGCGATGCGGAAACAGCCCCACACAGGGCCAGAGCGATCAGTGCATATTTCATCGTATTCTCCTTATTCCGGCAGACAATGTACTGTCTGCCGGATTTCAACAGTGAACGATCAAGAAAGATTTATCCCAGATCAATAAATGTCATGCTGGGTGTTGAATACATTGAACTTGCCGGTCGGTGTGATCAGGCGCGGGTCCTTGATCACTGCCTTGAGCTTGCGGGTCTTGTCATCCACCACCACGATGGCAGATTGCTTGTCCTTGCCGCTCCATACCGAGAACCACACTTCGCTGCCGTCCTTGCTGTATTCCGGCTGCAGCACGCGCTTGGCCCCATCGCCCAGGCCAGCCCATTCGCCGATCGGCAGGCTGACATAGCCCTTGTCTAGGTGGTTGATATCAAACACGGCAGCGCTCTGGCTGATGGCGGCATCCGGATTCAGCGTGGTATCCACCCACAGATTGTGCGATTTCGGATGTGTCTTGATGAATAGCGAGCCACCACCCTGCCCCTTCAGCACACGGACCACTTTCCAGGCCTGGGCCTTGTGTTTGTCCGGGTCGGTACCAATCAGGCTGATGCTGTCGTCGCCCAGGTGGCCGGTAGCCCATACCGGGCCATATTGCGGGTCGACAAAGTTGGCACCACGGCCCGGGTGCGGGGTTTTGCCCACATCCACCAGTGCAGCCAGCTTGTCCAGCTTGGTATCCACCACCGCCACCTTGTTGGAGGCGTTGGCCGCCACCATGAAGTAACGACCGGTGGTATCAAAACCGCCGTCATGCAAGAACTTGGCCGCGTCGATGGTGGTGGTTTTCAGGTTGGACAGGTCGGAATAATTCACCATCATGATCTTGCCGGTTTCCTTGGCATTGATGACGAATTCCGGCTTGTAGTGGCTGGCCACAATGGACGCCACACGCGGTTCCGGGTGGTATTCGTTATCCACCGTCATGCCACGGGTGCCGACAATCTTCAGCGGCTTGAGGCTGTTGCCGTCCATGATCACGTATTGCGGCGGCCAGTAGGCCCCGGCTACCGCCAGCTTGTCTTCAAAGCCCTTGAACTTGGAGGTTTCCACCGAGCGGGCTTCCAGGCCGATGCGGATTTCCGCCACCGTATCCGGCTTGGCCATCCACAGGTCGATCAGGTTGATCTTGCCGTCGCGGCCAATCACGTACAGATAGCGGCCAGATTGCGACAGGCGGGAAATATGCACGGCGTAGCCGGTCTTCAGCACGCTGACAATTTTCTTGCTGTTACCGTCGATCAGGGCAATCTGGCCAGCGTCACGCAGGGTGACCGAGAACAGATTGGCCACATCCAGATTGTTTTCTTTATGCGTCGGGCGTTTTTCCGGCGGAATCAGCACCTTCCAGGTACCCAGCATGTCCTTCATGCCGAATTCCGGCGGTGTCGGCGGCTCCTGCTGCACATAGCGTGCCATCAGGTCTACCTGGGCATCGGTCAGCTCGCCTGAAGTCCCCCAGTTGGGCATACCAGCCGGCGAGCCATACTTGATGAAGGTTTTGAGGTATTCGGTACCACGACCCAGTGTGATATCCGGGGTTAGCGGCTTGCCGGTAGCCCCCTTGCGCAGCACCCCGTGACAGCCGGCGCAGCGTTCAAAGTAAATCTGCTTGGCGAGGCCGAATTCGGCCTCGGTCATCGGCGGGGCCTTGGGGTTGATGTTCTGGTGCATGGGCTCGGAAGCCAGCGGCGAAGCCGCACCCTGGTATTTCGCTTCCGGGGCGGAAGTCGAGGTGGCGGCAGTATCCGCCCAGGCCTGCATCACGGAAAAAGGCAGGGCCGCCAGCAATACACTTCTTGGCAGCCAGGACAAGCGCGGGGTCTTCATGGTTAGGGCTCCAGCGTGACAGTAATGCTTGATAGCCGGCATCTTCATCCCGCAGGCATATCTCCCACCTTGATACGTATCAACGCTTTAACCATGAGGTCAGCAGTGTCTTATCCACCCACTGCATGGCCGCCATCACACGACAGCGCCGCAGCTTTTTACATTGATCCACCTGCTTAACCAGAGCGATATCGGAAAAAAATAGAGATCTCGCGTCACACCTACACCGGCCTCTCTGGCCGCCGTCATCCGCGGTCAGGCTACGGCACGCTATCTGTTGGCCAATGCCTGGCAGCAGGGTATGCCGCGACTCAGTCAGTCTCCGGCAGCGTCAGCGATTTTTGTTCCGGTTCCACCTCCAGCCCCCAGTCGCCGTATTCGTACCAGTCCTCGCCCAGCACTTCCGCCGGATGCTGGGTGCGGCCAGAGCCATTGCCGCATTGCATGGAGTCGGCCGGGCAGTATTTGTCGCAGCCCCAGCAGATGCGCTCCGGGTGGGCGGGGTGCAGTGGAAATTTCCTGGCCATGATATTTCCTTTCCAGTAGCAGAATGCGCGATCAGGCAGAGTGTCATTGTCCGAGCCTGTGGGCGTGGGCGACTTGCTACATATCAAAAAAAACCCGGCGCAAGGCCGGGTGAAGAAGGTGATTACACCTTGGAGTAGGGTTGCGGCGGCCGCGGTGCAGTTGCCGCGATCAGGCAGTCAGGTGGGCATACAAGCGGGTGAGCACGGTGGGCAGCATTTGCGCCTGTTGTACCACCACATAACCACGATGGCCGAACAGGTGCGGCAGGTAGTCGCCGGCTTCGCGGTCCACGGTCAGGCAGAAGGGCAGCAGGCCGTCGCGGCGTGCTTCCAGAATGGCCTGGCGGGTGTCTTCGATGCCGTAGCGGCCTTCGTAATGGTCCAGATCGTTGGGTTTGCCATCGGAAATAATCAGCAGCAGGCGGCGCGCGGCCGGCTGTTGCAGCAGGATGCGGCTGCTCTGGCGGATGGCTGCGCCCATGCGGGTGTAGTAGCCGGGGCGGATAGCCAGGATGCGGCCACGCGTCGTGTCGTCGTAGCGCTCGGCAAAATCCTTCAGTACCTGAAAACGCACTTCCTGACGGCGAATGGAGGAAAAACCGTACAGGCCAAAACTGTCACCGGCAGCGGACAATGCCTCGGCAAACAACAACAGGCTGTCACGGATGACGTCGATGACTCTGCCCGCGTCGCCTACCCAGCTTTCGGTGGAGAGCGACAGGTCGGCCAGGGTCAGGCAGGCCAGGCTGCGCTCGCCAGGCGGCCAGGCCTGATACAAGCCAGGTTCGGCCTGGGCGACACCACTGTGGCGTTCGGCCAGAAAACGGATGACGCGGTCGATATCGATGTCCGGGCCGCATTCCTGTCCGCTCTTGCGGGTACGTTCCGGTGCCAGCGCCTGAAACTGGCGGCGCAGGCGGCGTGCCAGCGGCAGCAGGCGCTCGGGCAAGGCGGCCGGGGTGGCATCCCTTGGCAACATGGGCAGCAGGCGGCAGTGGTCCTCCACCAGTCTTTGTTGTTTCCAGTTCCATTCCGGCAACATCAGCCCGGCACCTAGCGGGGTATCGTCGTAGGCGGCGGCAGGGAGATCCAGATCAAACTTGAGCTTGCCGCCCTTGGTGTGAGCGTCTTGTGCCAGCGACAGGCGGTTCATGTCCTCGGCAGCGGCGGCGGCATTGTCGTCGTCATCTTCGTCGGTATGGCGGTTGACCTTGACGTACTCGTCCCAGGTAAACAGGCTTTCGGCGCGGAAGATCATCAGCATGCCGTTTTTGCGTTCGTCCTGCACCACGCGCTGGGCGCGGTAGCGGCGGCGCTGGCGTTGCTGTGGCTTGCTGCGTTCGCCACTTTGCTGCGGGTCCTGCGCGGTGGACGGGGCGGTATGGTCCAGCGTGGGCGGGGCCGGATGCAGCCATAGCGGCAAGGGGTAAGGCGGACGTGCTGGTGGCGGGGTGTCCTGCGGCTGCTGCGGCTGCTGCAAGGCCTGACGGATGGCGCGCTCCCAGGCGGCCTCGGGCGCGGGCAGGCGTGCCGGGTCTGGCCGCTGCAACAGATGCGCGGCCACCAGGCGCTGATAGCTGGCGGCCAGGCCGGGCATGGCCGCCAGGCAGTCGGCTGCCGCCTGGCGGTTGGCATTCAGCCAGTCGCCATCGGGCCGGGCAGTGGCAGCCAGGGCCATCAGCCAGAAATACAGCTCGCGGTTAAGCGCCGCATTGGCAAACAGGTCGATTTTTTCTGGTAGATAGAAGGCCTGATGGTCGGACCAGGCCAGTTCCACCCGCTCGCCGGTGCCGGAGATACGTTCCAGCCAGCGGCGGCGTGCGCCATGTTCGGTGCCGACGGTGGAGCGTAGCGCCAGTGCCGGGTCGCCGCCCATGGCGCGGAAAAACATGGGTGCCACGGCGGCTACCTGTTCCAGCCGCACGGCAGCAGCGGCATGGCCACGGTAGGCTGCGCGCTTGACCAGCTTGTCCCACCAGCCGCCGACGATATCTTCCATGACAGGCCCCGATCAGGCAGGAAACTGGGTGTGGATGATGGCCAGCAAGGCAGCCACGGTATCCGGCTCGTCGCTCAGCGGTTCGGCCAGAGCGGTGCGGCAGGCCAGTGCCGGGGCCATGCCAGCGGCCATCAGCTTGGCGGCATACACCAGCAGGCGGGTGCTGACCGATTCGTCCAGATCGTAACCGGACAGGCGGCGCAATTGCCCGGCCAGCGTCACCAGTTGCCGGGCTTGTGCATCGCCCAGGCCGGATTCCAGCATCACCACCTGCTGTTCCACCTCGGCGGAGGGAAAGTCAAAGCTCATGGCAACAAAGCGCTGGCGCGTACTGGGTTTGAGGGTTTTCAGCACATGTTGGTAGCCGGGGTTGTAGGACACCACCAGCATGAAACCGGGTGGGGCCACCAGCACCTCTCCAGTACGCTCGATGGGCAGGATGCGACGATCGTCGGTGAGCGGATGCAACACCACGGTGGTGTCCTTGCGTGCTTCCACCACTTCGTCCAGATAGCAGATGCCGCCCTGACGCACCGCACGGGTGAGCGGGCCGTCGCACCATACTGTTTCGCCATCGCCAATCAGGTGGCGACCCACCAGATCGGCAGCGGACAAATCGTCATGGCAGGACACGGTAATCAGCGGCAAGCCAAGCCGGGCGGCCATGTGGGCGACAAAGCGGGTTTTGCCGCAGCCGGTAGGGCCTTTGATCAGCACCGGCAGCTGTTGCTGCCAGGCAGCTTCGAACAGCTGGCATTCGTCGCCCTGCGGCTGGTAGTAAGGGGCGGAAACTTCGGGGCGCAGTGGTGCGTTCATGGCATGTCCTCAGCGAAAGCTCAACAACAGCACACCAGTTACCAGCAGCAGCCAGCCATGTACGCCGGCACGCAGCCAGCGCGGTGCATGGCGCAGGCCCATGTAGTGCTCGATAACGGCCCAGCCCTTCAACCAGGCAAAGCCCAGCACCAGCGGTGCCAGCCAGTGTTGAGACAGCTGGCCGCTTTCGGCCAGGGTGGCTGCCAGCAAGGTCAGGCCACTGAGCCAGGCCCACAACAGCCATTGGGTAAGGGGGGCAGGTGTGTTCATAGCGCCAACGATACCGGCCCTCCCCCGCCATGGCCTTGATTCGAGATAAGCCCTGCCAACAAACTGCGCCCGCTGCAGCATGGCACCAGCGGCCATGAAAACACTGCGCAGCGCACCTGGGCCAAGGTGCGCTGCGCAGTGAGTCCATGCCAGGCCGAAGCCAAGGTATTGTCAGCGGTCTTTAACGCGCCACATAAACCAGGGCAAACAGCACAATCCACACCAGGTCCACCATATGCCAGTAGGCGGCGGCAGTTTCCACGCCGGTAATGGACTCGCCGCGATAGCGTCCGTCACGCGCCTGCCACCACACCGCAGCCACAATCACCATGCCCAGTACCACATGCAAAAAGTGAAACACGGTAAGCGAGAGGTAGAACATCCAGAAATCACTGCTGGACAGGGTGATACCAGCGGCAAATTTGCCACCCAGCTCAAAGGCCTTGAGAACCAGAAAACCACCACCAGCCACCATGGTCAGCACCAGCCAGCGTCGGCCGCTGGCCTGCCGGTCCTGCGCAAAAGCGCGTACCGCCGCCACGATGGCGGCACTGCCGGCCAATAGCAGCAGGGTATTGAGGGTGGGCAACAGCAGGCCCAGGTGTTGCTGGCCACCGGCAAACAAGGCCGGGTCGCGCCAGCGGTGGTAGCCGTATACCAGAAAGAACACGCCGAACACCGCCAACTCGGCCAGAATGAAACACCACATGGCCAGATCTCCCGGCACATGGCGGTTCTGCGGTATGTCTTCCAGCACCAGACTGTCGGTACGCATCAGCTATCTCCAATGAAAAAGCGGCCCACCAGGGGCCGCTTGCTTGCTTCAACACTCAGTCTTCGCGCTTGCCGGTGACAAAGAAGCTGATTACATACAACACCAGACCGCTGAAGAAAGACAGACCACACGCCAGACGTGCCCAGTACAGCGGCATGATGTGATCCTGCGTTTCCATGAAGGACAGCGGCGTGCTGGACATACGCTGCAGCCATACCTGGGTGGCACCGGCAGCAGTCAGGAACAACGTGATGCCGACAATGGACAAGGTCATCATCCAGAACGCCAGTTTTTCCACCTTCTGCGCTTGCGGGCTATTGGCTTCGCGGCCACGCAGCAGCGGCATGGTGTAGGAAATCATGGTCAGCACCACCATGGCGTAAGCACCATAGAAGGCCATGTGACCGTGCGATGCAGTCAGCTGCGTGCCGTGGGTGTAGTAGTTGACTACCGACAGCGTACCCAGGAAACCCCATACGCCAGCGCCCAGGAAGGACATCACCCCCGTACCCAGCGCCCACAGTGTGGCAGCCTGGTTAGGGTGGGCACGACGACGGCGCTTCACCATATTGAAGGCAAACATGGTCATCATGAAGAAGGGCACCGGCTCCAGGGCGGAGAAGATGGAACCCCATACCTGCCAGTAGGCCGGTGTGCCGATCCAGAAGTAATGGTGACCGGTACCGATGATGCCGGTGATCAGGGTCATGGCAATGATCAGGTACAGCCATTTTTCGATGATTTCGCGGTCCACCCCGGTTACCTTGACCAGCACGAAGGCCAGCATGGCACCCATGATCAGTTCCCACACGCCTTCCACCCACAGGTGCACCACCCACCACCAGAAGTACTTGTCCAGCACCAGGTTGTTAGGGTTAACAAAGGAGAACAGGAAGAAGATGGCCAGGCCCCACAGCCCCAGCAGCATCACGATGCTGATGCTGGTCTTGCGGCCGGACAGCAGCGTCATCGACAGGTTAAACAGGAAGGACAGTGCCACCAGCACGATGCCCACCTTGGTGATCAGCGGCTGCTCCAGATACCCGCGTCCCATGGTGGGCAGCAAGTCGTTGCCGGTGAGATGGGCCAGTACGTTGTACGGCAAGCCCAGGTAGCCGACGATGGTTAGCGCGCCCGCCACCAGAAACACCCAGAAGGTGATGATGGCCAGCTTGGGGCTATACAGCTCACGCTCGCATTCTTCGGGAATCAGGAAATAACCTGCACCCATAAAACCAAACAGCAACCACACGATCAGCAAATTGGTATGCACCATGCGGGCAGTACTGAAGCTGATGGCAGGAAACAGGAAGTCACCCTTCACATACTGCAGGCCGATGATCAGGCCAAACAGGATCTGGCCGATGAACAGGCCGATGGCTGCCATGAAATAGGGCTTGGCCACTGCCTGCGAGCGGTACTTGATCTGGGCTGGCGCACCGGCTGTGGCAGCCGATAGCGTTGCCGCGCTTGCATTGCTCATGTTTATCTCCGTAAGCGATTGGTCTGGTGCGATCAGCCCTGGATATTGGGCGGCCAGTTATTGGTATTGATCTCGGAGGTGTATTTCAGGAAAGCCACCACATCGTCCAGCTCGCCATCATTCAGGTGGAACTGCGGCATCTGGCGACGACCCGGCACATTGGTAGGCATGGCCTTCATCCAACCCTTGATGAACTCGGGGCCACGGCGTACGTAGACATTACCCAGCTCCGGCGCAAAGAAGGCACCCTCACCCAGCAAGGTGTGACAGCCGCCACAATTACGCGTCTCCCAGATTTTCTTGCCGCGCACGGCCGCATCAGTCAGCTTGGCCTTGGCGTTATGACTGGGCAGGGCCATGGTGGTATCCAGCGTCAGCCCCAGGAACAGCAGAAAAAAGAACACCGACCCACCGTAAAAGATGTTGCGGGCCGTCGATTTGGTGAAGCTCGCGCTCATCACGTCCTCCTCAAAGTGCTTGCACCGGCAAGTCCGGTACCTGGGGCGAAATGTACGGATTCAGGCATCCATATAGCATTGATTCGTATCAACGATTCCCGGTCACCCTCATCCCTACACTGGCGACATCACCATTTGGCAAGCCTTTGCCCAGGAGTCCACATGCACCGACCCGCCCTGCCCCCGCTGCCCCATCCCGATACCGCCAGCGCAGCCCCCTCCGCCGCCAGCAACACCGGCCTCGCCCCCGGCAGCGTCTGCCTGGTGGGGGCCGGCCCCGGCGACCCCGACCTGCTCACCCTGCGCGCGGTACAACGCCTGGGTGAAGCTGACGTGGTGCTGTACGACCACCTGCTGGACCCACAAATTTTGCGACTGGCACCGCCGCAGGCCAGCCGCATCTGCGTGGGCAAGCGCGCCAGCCGCCACACCCTGCCACAGGCCGACATCAACCAACTGCTGATTGACTTTGCCCGCAGCGGGCAGCGGGTGGTGCGGCTAAAAGGCGGCGATCCCTTACTGTTTGGCCGTGGTGGCGAGGAAATGCTGGCGCTGGCCGCAGCAGGCATCCCCTGCGAGGTTGTACCGGGCATCAGCGCGGCACTGGGCGCAGCCGCCGCCCTTGGACTCCCGCTGACCGACCGCGATCACGCGCAGGGCTGTACCCTGGTCACCGGTCACCGTCGTCAGGGTGAAAGCACCCTGGACTGGACACAGCACAGCCAGCCGGAACAAACGCTGGTGGTTTATATGGGATTGGGAGAAGCCGCCCACATTGCCAGCCAGTTGCTGGCCCATGGCCGCGACCCGGCCACGCCGGTAGCCATCGTGGAAAAAGCCTGCAGCAGTGCGCAACGCTGCCTATGCGGCCAATTGGACCAATTGCCTCAACTGATCGCCGATGCGGCCATCAGCACACCGGCCCTGCTGGTGATTGGCAAAGTGGTCACGCTGCACCAGCAACTACTGGCCTTGCGCCAGCAGGCGATGATTTCTTGATCCGGGTCATTCAGGCCGCAGCGCCAGCCAGCAATACTGCAGGCATACCCCCCACACATCGAGATCACGCACCATGAACGCCATTTCACAGCTCACTCAGCAACATCGCCTGTGCGATGCCGACTTTGCCCTGGCCGAAGAAGCCGTCCGCCATGCCGACTGGCCCAAGGCCCGTGCCGTATTCCAGGCCTTTCACAATGCCATGCTGCAGCATTTTTCCCTGGAAGAAGACAGCCTGTTTCCGGCCTTTGAAGCCGCAATCGGCAGCAGCATGGGGCCAACTGCCGTCATGCGCAGCGAACACGCGCAAATGCGTGCACTGATGCAAGACATGGCGCAACTGCTATCATCCGAACAGGCCACCGACTACCTGGGCTGTGCCGATACCCTGCTGATCCTGATGCAGCAGCACAACATAAAAGAAGAAAACATTCTCTACCCCATGTGCAGCCAGCAGATTGCCGACTTCGACGCCATGGTCAACGCAGGAAGCGCAGCATGAACCCGCGTGACCTGCGCCACCTGCCGGCGCCGCAGCCAATGGAAATCATCCTGGACGAAGCCGACCTGCTGGAATCCGGCCAGGAAGCAGCCTACATCCTGCCGCACCACCCCAGCCCGCTGCTGCCCTTGCTGCAGCAACAAGGGCTGGATTTCCGCTTTGAGCTCTCCGGTGACGGCGGTGTCATTCTCATCCTGAGCCGGCCATGAGCCAGGCCTGGCTGTCTTACGAAGCTGCCCCGCCGCCATGGCTGCCGGGCAGCTTTTTTGCGGCCAGCCTGTCATGGCTGCTGGTAACCGGGCTCACCCTGCTGCTGGGCAGCACGGTAATGCCCAACCGCTTTGATCCACTCATCGTCACCCTGACCCATCTGCTGGCACTGGGCGTACTCGGCAACACCATGCTGGGCGCGCTGCTACAGCTACTGGCCGTGGCCGCTGGCGTTGGTACGCCCCGGCCACAGGCATTGTGGTGGCGCACCTTTCCGGTTTGGCAGGCCGGTGTTGCCTGCCTGTGCTGGGGCTTCAGCCACGGGTTCAGCCCCCTCTGGCTCGTAAGCGGTGCACTGCTGCTGTGCTGCGCCGGACTAGCCCTGCTGTGGCATGCAGGCTACGGCCTGTGGCACAGCCCCGCCCGTGACGCCACCAGTCAGGGCCTGCGGCTGGCGCTGGCAGGGCTTGGCCTGGCACTGGCGCAAGGCCTGTTGCTGGTGCTGACGCTGGGCGGAGATATCAGCCCCCCCTTTCTGCCGCTGCTGCACAGCCACGTACTGTGGGCCGGCCTGGGCTGGCTGCTGGCCTTGCTGCTGGCGGTCAGCCAGACCGTGATGCCGATGTTTCTGGTTACACCGGCCTTTCCCAGCCACACCCGCTGGCTGATACCAAGCTTGCTGACGCTGCTGGCCGGGCTCAGCCTGTTGCTGCTGTGGCAACCTGCCACCGCAGAATGGCTACTGGTACTTGCCTGCCTGCCCGCTGCCTGCTTTGCCATGCTCACCTTGCGCCAGTTGCGTGCCAGCCGCCGTCGGCAGGACCCCTTGTGGCGCAGCTGGCTGCTGGCCACGGTATGCCTGCTGCTCACCTTGCCACTTGCTATCGCAGGCCTGTATTTGCCCGCCGCCAGCAGCAGCCTGCCGCTATGGTGTGGCGTGTTGTGGCTGGGTGGCATGGGCTTGGCAGCCGTGCTGGGCATGCTGGGCAAAATCGCCCCCTTTCTGGCCTGGCTACATCTGCAGCGCCTGCAGCCACCACGTGGCGTACTGCCACGCACGCATGGTTTTCTGTCCGAGCAGGTTGTTGCCCGGCTGACCGGCCTGCATGCGGGCTGGCTGCTGCTGGCCTTGGCCTGGTGCCGCTGGCCGGTCATCTGGCAGACACCACTGGCTATCTGCACCCTGCTGCTGGCCGCTGCGGCTGGCTGGCATGGCAGGAAGCTGTGGCAGCTGTATCGGCAAGTACGGGCAGTTTGCCTGGCACGGCATGCCGACAGCACACTCAGCACCTCCCGCTAAGCCCTACTCCGTATTGACCCGCGCCCGCCAAGGGCGCGTCTCCCCAAGCCCCACTCCCAACGCCCCACACAACCGCATGTTCAGCACATGCGCACATTTGGCAGTAGATTTATATCGTAATACGATATATATTTGAGTGGCAGCCCCTTGCTGCCAAGGAGATCGCCATGAACCTGCAACATCCGCTCCAGATGATTTACTCGTCGCACCATGGGTGGGACCAGCTTGGCCAGCGCCATCCGTCCGTTGCCCATAGTTTCGTGAAAATCGTGCTGCCTGCCTCGCTGTTTGCCGCAGGCATGGTGCAATACGCCGGGGTTTATCACGCCGATAGCTATGCCCCCGGCGTAGCAACGCAAAACTGGCAACAAGCCAGCCTGATCCTGCTGCTGACCAGTTGGCTGGCCGTGGCCCTGATGGGCTGGGTCATCCGTCAGTCGGTGCATGCCAGCAGCCGCCCGGCGTTTGCCGATTGCTACCGTTTGGCCGCGCTGGTACCACTGCCAATCTGGTTGTCGGCACTGTCTTTGCTGTTGCCTTATCCGCTATTGAACATGAGCTGTGCCGTACTGGGCCTGGCTGCATCGGCCGGACTGCTCTACCACGGGTTGGATGCCTGGTTCGAACACGATGACTCGGTCCACACCCTGTCGCTGGCCTATACCATCTTCGCCATTGGCGCGCTGGTATGGCTGTTTGTCGTGGCCCTGCTGCTACTGCCCTTGCTGTAAACCGGAGTACACCACGTGAACATCAGCCTGCAAGCCCTGCAACGCTACACTCCCGGCAATACGCCGGCTTTCCTGATCGGCAGCGAACCCGCTGCCGGTATTTCTGCCGAAATAGCGCGCAGACTGCGCTGGCTGCCGGCGCTGTCACCAGCTCCCGGACTGGCTGCCTGGCTGCAGTTGCGCGAAGAGCGCTGGAGTCAGTTTTGCGAAATCTACTGGGCCGTGCTGCATAACAATCCCCAGCGCTGGGACTGGCTGGCACGCATGGCGCGTAGCAATGGCATCATCCTGGTATATGCCGAGAGCGACGTTCATTTAAGCGCGGCTCGCGCACTGCAACAGTTTCTGCGGCAACAGGACGACACGCCCACGCACTATGCTTCGCCGGTATGTTATGCGGCCCAGTTCGGCAGCGACGGGCTGATGTGATAAGGTGAACAGCTTCTTTGTCAGCCTGTCCCACGCCTTATCCACCATGACTGTTCCCGTACTGAGCAAGCAGGATTTCGAACGCCTGGCCGATTTTCGCTACCGGCTGCGCCAGTTTTTGCGTTTCAGCGAAGAACTGGCGCAGGAGCATGGCATCACACCGCTGCAATACCTGCTGCTACTGCAGGTGCAAGGTTATCCGGGGCGGGAATGGGCAACCGTGGCCGAGCTGGCCGAACGCCTGCAATCACATCATCACAGCGTGGTCGGCCTGATCAAGCGCTGCGAGGAACAGGAACTGCTCAAAAAAACCCCTGGCCGCCAGGATGGCCGCCAAGTGGAAATCAGTTTGCTACCCAAAGGGCAGGAACTCGTGGCCAAGCTGGCCGCCCTGCACCGTGAGGAACTGCTGCTGCTGAAAAACCTGGGCGGTGCTCAATCACTGGACCTGCTGCAGAACATTCACCGCAGCCTGCAAAGCTAAAGCCAGCAGCTGGCTGGCTGTGGCTGGCAAAAATATCGCCATACGATACAATAGCCCACCCCCACCCCATCCACCACATCATGACTGCATCTGTTGTTGCTGCGCGCCACCATGCCTGGCTGCGCGGTTTTTTGCCTGCCCAATTACTGGCTGGCCGCCGCGAGCGGCTGTATGGCTGCCTTGGCGCCGGTATCGGCCTGTTACTCACCGAACTGATCAGCCGTGCCGCCCTGGGCAGTGCCATCCCGTGGTTCATCGCCCCGATGGGTGCCTCCGCCGTGCTGCTGTTTGCCGTGCCATCCAGCCCGCTGGCCCAGCCCTGGTCGATTCTGGCGGGTAATCTGGTTTCTGCCATCATCGGCGTAGCCTGCGCCCGCTATATCGCCGACCCCGGCCTGGCTGCCAGCGTAGCCGGTGCGCTGGCAATCGCAGCCATGTTCCAGCTGCGCTGCCTGCACCCGCCTGGTGGTGCCGTGGCCATTACAGCCGTGCTGGGCGGCACGGCCATACAGGGGCTGGGTTTCCAGTTTGTACTGTGGCCGGTGCTGGCCAACTCGCTGTTGCTGCTGGGCGTAGCCCTGTTGTTCAACAATGCCTTGCAGCGGCGCTACCCACACCTGCCTGCCGACAGCGCCAACGCGCACCACACCCGTGACCTGCGCCCCAGTGAACGCCGCGCCTTCAATCAGCAGGACTTGCACCAGGCGCTGGCCGATTTTGGCGAAGTACTGGATGTGAGCGAGGACGATCTGGCCGCCATCTTCACCGCCGCCGAGCAGCAAGCGCAAAAACGCCGCTTTGGTGCCATCCGCTGTGGTGACATCATGTCGCGCGATGTGGTGTCCATCCAGCCGGAAGCCAGCTTGCAACAAGCCTGGGACAAGCTGGCACATCACAAGGTCAAGGCTTTGCCGGTGATTGATGCGGCCGGTCGCTTGCAGGGTCTGGTTTCCCTGCACGACTTCTTTCTTCCGCACCACCAGACCACGGGAGCACCGCATGCAGCCAGGCTGGATGGTCAGGTGGCCGACATCATGAGCCAGCCCGCCCGCAGCCTGCAGGCCACCCAGCCCATCAGCGAGCTGGCGCTGGCCTTTTCAGATGGCGGCATGCATCACATGCCGGTGATTGATGCGGATGGTCAGCTATGCGGCATGATTACCCAGTCAGACCTGATTGCCGTACTGTTCAAGCAATAGGCTCCACCAACCAAAACCCTGCGCCTGCCTGTCCACCCCTGGTTATCCGCACAGGTGGGCCTTGACCCAGCAGCCCTGCGCTATTTTGTTTGCGTCCACCAGTCAGTCTGCCCTGCCGCCGCCCCCTGTCGGCAAGGCTGATTGTCTTGACGCGAATCATTCCCATCCTGATGTCCGACTGGCCATACTGGGCCATCACCACCCAATCGAGCTTGCCATGAACACCCAGCCCCTCCCTCCCCCACTGCTGCGTGCGCCGCACCGCATTGCCTTCCTGTTTGGCATGCTGCTGGCGCTATTGCTGTTTGCCGCCTGGTTTGCCGAGCTGGCCTCGCGCCTGGGTAGCCATCCCATCCTGCCGGCAGTTCCGGCGGTGATGGCACATGGTTTCCTGATGCTGTACGGCATCTTTCCCTTTTTCATGACCGGCTTCATTTTTACTGCCGGTCCGCGCTGGCTGGGCGTGCCGGCACCTTCGCGCCTGCGCTACCTCAGCGTGCCGGCATTGCTGGCCAGCGGCCTGTTGCTGTGGCTGGCCGGCCTTGGGTTGGGCCAGCGCTGGCTGCAGACGGGACAGTTGCTGTACAGCGCTGGCTTTCTCGGGCTGACGCTGACCTTTGCCCAACTGATATTGCGTAGCCAGCAAGCCAACCGCCTGCATGCCTGGATGGTGCTGTGCGGCTTCGTACTGGGTCTGGCAGGCTTATTGGCTGGACTCTACTGGCTTTACAGCGGTAATGCTGGCGGCTGGCTGCTGATGCGCGACCTAGCCTTGTGGGGTTTTCTGCTGCCGGTATTCCTGACCGTCTGCCACCGCATGCTGCCCTTCTTCACCGTGAGCGCCATGCCCGAGATTCCAGCCTGGAAGCCAGACTGGCTGCTGTGGGCGCTGCTGGCTGGCAGCTGGCTGCATGGCCTGCTGTCCATACTGGGTGTCACCACCCTGCCCGCTGACCTGCCCTTCTGCCTGCTGCTGGCTTACACCAGCTGGCGCTGGCAGGGCTGGCGTACCCTGCAGGTAAAACTGCTGGGCATGTTGCACCTGTCCTTTGCCTGGTTGCCGCTCGCCTTTCTGCTGTTCAGCCTGGCCGACGTGCTGCCTGCCAATACACTGGGGCTGGCTCCATTGCATGCGGTCACCACCGGCTTTTTCATCAGCATGGTGATTGCCTTTGTATCGCGGGTATCGCTGGGTCACGCCGGGCAGCCCTTGCAAGCCCCCGCCTGGTTGTGGCGTCTGTATCTGGCCGTACATTGTATGGCCGTGCTGCGGGTGGCCACCGACTGCCTGCCAGCGAGCTGGGCCGCCGGCCTGTATGCACTGACGGCCATCAGCTGCCTGCTGTTATTGCTGTACTGGAGCCTGCGTTTTATCCGGCTCTACCTGAAAGCACGCAGCGACGGTCAACCGGGCTAGTGCATCTTGCTTCACCAGCAGGCAGCGGGCGGATAAAATGCCGCCACGGTGGCTGCGGTGGCGGCCTGATACACAAATGAACCGGAAAATGAACAGATGGACCAGCAACTGAAAATCGAAGACCTGTGCATCGGTGATGGCAAGGAAGTGGTGCGTGGTGCGCTGATTACCACCCACTACACTGGCTGGCTGGAAGATGGCAGCCAGTTTGACTCATCCCATGACAAGGGCCGCCCCTTCCAGTGCGTGATTGGCACCGGACGGGTGATCAAGGGCTGGGATATCGGCCTGATGGGCATGAAAGTGGGCGGCAAGCGCAAGCTGTGGGTGCCGTCCCAATTGGCCTACGGCGAACGCCAGATCGGCACGCGCATTCCGCCGCACTCCAATTTGCTGTTTGAAATAGAAGTGCTGGAAGTCCTTAGCCGCGACGACTAGGCCAACACAGCGGCTTGCGCAGCCACTTGCTCCAGAACGCTGCGCCAGTCGCCCGGTGCGGGCTGGCGAAACAAGCGCATGCTGGCATACCACGGGCTGTCGTCCCGCCCCAGTCCCCAACGGAAATCCGGGTTGAACGGCAACAACAGCCAGCACGGCTTGCCCAGTGCGCCAGCCAGATGGGCCACCGAGGTATCCACGCTGATGACCAGATCCATCTGACTGATCAGCCCGGCCGTGTCCTGCATGGTGGCCAGCTGTACGGCATGGTCGATGATGCCGGCAGCCGCCAGTTGCGCCGGTGCTTCGCGGTACTCGCGCTGCAGGCTGTGCCACTCCACATCCAGTTGCCATAATGCGGACAGTGCGTCCAGCGCCAGGCTGCGCTTGCGATCGTTAAGATGCCGTGCCGAGCCAGACCACACCACGCCGATACGTAGCCGTTTTTTCTCCCCCAGCAAGGCAGCCCAATGCTGTCGGTCAGCCTTATCCACCGCCAGATAGCCTGCGGCAGCCGGGATATTGTCCAGCGTCGTACCCATGCGCAAGGGCAGCGACATGATGGGACAATGCAGGTCAAACGTTGGCAGCGCCTCACGCTGGGTAAACACCTGCGCCTCCGGTAGCAACTGGCTGGCCAGCCCGGCGACTGCCGGGTTGAGCAGGATCAGCACCCGGGCTCCGGCTTGCTGTAGTTGCGGCAGATAACGCAGCATCTGGATGGCATCGCCCAGCCCTTGCTCCTGATGCAGCAGCAGGGTTTTACCTTCCAGGCCTTCACCCTGCCATTCGGGCTGGGAAAAGTGCTGCAGGCCGGAACGCTGGCATAGCTGCTTATCCAGTTTGCGCGCTTCGTAATCCTGCCAGCCCCGGAGGTAGTCACCTTGCCGCAGCAACAGCAACGAGCGGTCATAGCGAGCCAGGGCATCAGACGGCGCATGTGCCAGCGCCTTGTCCAGCAGTGCATGGGCAGTGGTGATGTCACCACGCTCAGCCAGCAAGTTGGATTTGCAGCACAAGGCAGGAATGTCAGCCGGCTGCCTTTGCAACACGGCTTCCAGCCGTTGCAGGGCTTGCTGTTCCTGACCCAGACGACATTCCACATTGGCCAGATTGACCTGGGCTTCAACCAGTTGCGGCCTGATGGCAATGGCGCGCTCCAGCAAGGGTTGTGCCTGCATGATTTCGCCGTCACTGGCCAACTGCGCGGCCAGGTTTACCAGCGCATCGCTATTGCGTGGGTCCAGCCGAATGGCGTTGGCAAAATCCGCACGGGCGCGCGCGGGCTGACCCAGCAATACCAGTACATTGCCACGGTTGCTATAGGCTTCGGCCAGCCCTGGGCTGAGGGCAATGGCGCGGTCGAAATCCTGCAGCGCTTGCGGTAGTTGTTGCTGGTTTTTCAACAGAATGCCACGGTTGACATAGGCCTCGGCCAAATCCGGTGCCAGCGCAATGGCACGGTTGAAATAGGTGAGCGCCCCCTTGAGCTGTGCCAGTTGCACCAGCGCCAGCCCCAGCAGGAAATTGACTTCCGGGCTGTCGGGAAAGGCTTTCAATACACGACTCAAACCGTCGCGGGCGGCGGCTGGCTGGCCTTGCTGCAACTGCTGCATGGCCTGGTTGATCGTGTTGAGCGCGCGTTGTTGGTTCATGGCATCAGGACAATCAGAAGGAGTCGGAAGGATGACGCTGGGCAAACTGGCCGCAAGTGTAAGCGGCTATAGGGGCACAGGCAATGCCGGTGCTGACTACAGGCGCATGCCCAAGCCCAGTGCCACCAGGCTGCGATCGCGCAGCACATTGTAATCGCCACCGCCGGTTTTCAGATAACTCAGATCCAGCTGGTAATCGCGCCTTACATGCAGCGCCAGACTCAACATGGTGGTAAAGCGCCCTTGGGAAAACTGGCCATCATAGGAATAGCCGCGCACATCCTGCCCCAGAGTCAGTGCCGGGGTAAGCGTCAAATCCGACCAGGGTGTGGCATATCGGCTCTCCAGCCGCACCCGCACGGCCCAGGCATTGCTGGTGATGAAACCATCGATCCGGCAGCTAGCCGCATCCCCGCTGCAACTGGGGTAAGCCTGGCTGGCGGCCATGCCCCAGCCCGCACGGCCATAGCGCATGACCGACGGGTCTGGCAGGGCAAACACATGCTTCAGCCCCAGCTCGGCCGAGGCTTTGAAGTCGCCCCCGGCAACCTTGCCCAGCGGTCGTGTCGCCCCCAGACTCAGGCTCATGACCTGAAAGCGGTCATACCCCTCGGCAGAAGCACCTGCTGGCAGATTGTACAAGCGTGCCAGCGGCCCTCGCCCCAACAGCAGGCCATTGAAGAAGTCCGACCCGTTCCAGGCCAGGGGCTGGTCCGGGATATAGCCCAGCTCGGCATAGGCAGCGGTCTGGTCGGGCAGCCGGGTGGCAAAATTCAGCACAAACAAATGCAGATTGGCGGGATAGCTACGGTAATACTGGCTGCTTATCCCGGTAGCCTTGGCCAGGCCAGCATTGGCCAGCAAGGGTGTCAGCACGCCGGCGCTATTGTGCTGCACGCCGGTGTAGCCGATCTTGCTGTCGATATTGGCGGCGTAAAAACCGAATTTGCCCACCCCATCCAGCAAATAGTGCACGCCGCCACCATATTGCCCGCCGGATGGCAGCCGGTCGGTACTGCGACTGACGTAATCCAGCGCATTGCTGGCTGACTGGGCATCGCTGGTGCTGATGTTGCGGTGGGCCATTGCCGACAGCAAGGCACCATTCAGGGTGAGCTGATTGCAGCCCGGCTGTACGTAATCGCCAGTGGAATAAAATGTACCGCAACCGGGATAGACATTGGGGGTGAAGGCAAACTGGTAAAAGCCATCCAGGCTAAGTTGCTCGCTCAGGTTCAGCTTGGCGTAGACGGCCCAGTCCGGAATACCCGCCTCGGCCGATACCGAACTGGCGCGGCTAAGCGCGGCATAGTCAATCCCATTTACCTGCGACAGCATGCCGCTGGAGGTGGGGCTGCCCCAGGGAATGCTCAGCCTGCCGGCACGCAGTTGCACGGGATAGCCCGCCAGATGAGTCGTGCCGTATACATAAGCATCATCCAGCACCGCATTGCCAAAACGTCCCAGCGGTACAAAGCCAGCGTCGCTCAGCGCGGCACCAGACTGGTAATGATTGGCCACATTGCCATGCAGTACCGATTGCTGTGCCAAGGTGTAGTCATACCAGGCCTTGCCTGCCAGACGCACACCCAGGCCCTGATATTGCAAATCCGCCTGCAGATAGCTTTCAATGGCAGTCGATACTGCGTCCCCACGGCGGTAGTTAAGGTCACCATCGTTCAGGGTATTCATTGAGGCAGTACTGGTGAGCGCAGGGTCCGGATTGGCGGCCCGGATTACCGTCCCCAGCCCCAGCCAGCCGCGCATGGACAAGGTGGCGGCACCCAGCTCCTGTTCGCTGGCAGACCCCAGCTCTGGCTTGATGGTGGTAATGCCATTGCTGACCTCAGCGGCAGCCAGTGGCAAACCATGTACAGTCAGCCCGGCCCCAATCAACATCAGCAACTGGCTCCGACTTGCCCACGACCTTGTCCGCCGTGTCATCCGGTTTTTGTTTTGCATGCTCGTTATGCTTATGCCCAGTATTCTGTCAGAAACATCCGGCATGCCATGTCAACCGTACCGGAGCCCCTCAGCCACCGTACGACAATATGCCGGACCAACCGGGCATTCTAACGTCTGCAAGCAAACCACAACCAGCACAGGCAGATTAAATTTCATCGCCGCCTAGCCACAAGAAACAAATGGATATCCGCGCAACGGTTTCAGGAGGATGCCGCTGCCATTGCCCCCTGCGGCTGCCCCTGTACCCGTCCCACCCACCACAAGGCCACACTTACCAGCGCAACCGCACACCAGCCATTGCTGCCATAGCCGATGATCTGCCCGTTACTGCCGCTGCTGAGCAGCAAGCCCCCAAGCCAGGCACCGCAGCCATTGCCCAGCGACTGAATCGCACTGTTGACACTGAGAAACGCACCCCGGTTTTGCGCTTGCGGTACCGTGGTCAACAAAGCCTGCATCGGAATCATGCGGCCGGACAGGGCCACCATGAATACCGGGAAAAACGCCACGATGGCGACAAAGGGCAAATCAGGCAGATGAGTGACAAACAGCACCGGCAGCATGGAAAACACCGCCATGATGCGAAACAACTGGTGCTTGCCATAGCGGTCGGCCAATCTGCCAATGCGTCGTGAAGTAAAGAAGGTGGCAGCACCGCCTGCCATGTAGATCCAGGCAATCTGTTGCGGCGCGATGCCATGATTGGCTACCAGCACCGGCGAGATGAAGGGGATCACCATCATGTGCGACACCAGCATGAGAAAGGTCAGCCCGAACGCCCGGATATGCAGCGGATTGCTCAGCAAACTCCACAAAGCGGGCAGAACCTGACGCAGCGGCGGCGGCGCCACCTGCAGATGCAGCCGCAGCGAGGGCACCAATACCAGCGCCGCCAGCCAGATCAGCACTGACAGCACCGCCAGCAGGTAAAACGGCGATGACCAGCCCAGGTGCGCCCCCAGCACGATGCCGGCTGGAACCCCGGCAATGGCCGCCAGCGAAAAGGCCGTCATGATGGTGCCGGTAGCTGCACCACGGCGGGAAACCGGAATGATGTCACTGACAATTGCCATAATGATGGATGCCAGCACGCCGCCACTCAGGCCGGCAAAGGCACGCGCCAGCAGCAGCATGTGAAAGTTACTGGCCAAGGCGCAAACCAGGTTGGAGGCGGCAAACAGGCCATAGATCACCAGCAGCAGACGGCGACGGTCAAAGCGGTCTATATAGGTAGCGGCAAACAGGCCGGACAGGCCGGAACACCAAGAATAGGCCGATACTGCCGTGGCAAACGCAGCCGGGCTGATCGCAAAGGCGCGCATGATTTGCGGCCCCAGCGGCATCATCACCATGAAATCCATGATGATGGTGAACTGGGTCAGCGCCAGCAGCCACAGTAGGCCGCGCTCGCGGGAGGGGCTGGGTTCAGCCATGGGCAACTCCTTGCAGGCATGTAGCCACCGGACAGGGCAGCTGCACACATATTAATTGACAATATCACCGATAAAATATGCAGGAAATGATTGATATTGTCAACCTTACAAACACCCATGCGCTCGCACATGCCCGGCATTGATCAGCCTGCTTGCCCTCGCCTTTGCAGAGTCTGCCGAATCATTTCCTGCATCACGTCACAGGCACGGGCTCCCTGGGAATGCAGGCTACGGATCAGCGCCACCTGCAAAGGCGGCAAAGCGGGCAGCCCCTGCTCCATCCCCAACACCTGAATACCCGGTGGCAGACTGCATGCGGTCAACACGGCAACTGCCATACCGCTGTGCACTGCCGCCAGCTGCCCGGCCACGCTGGGGCTGCTGTACACCACACGCCAGGCACGCTGCCTGGCTTCTACCGCATCCAGCACGGCACTGCGCGCCCGGCTGCCCAGTTCGTACAGGGCAATCGGTAGCGGGTCGCGCAGCCAGGCTGCATGCCGGCTGTCGCCCACCCAGACCATGGTTTCGTCAAACAGGTACTCCCCCCGATCCGGCTCATCCCGGCTGACCAGGGCCAGATCAAGCTCGCCGCTGTCCACCTTGCGGATCAGGGCCGTCGATTGCTCACAGACCAGATTGATTTCCACCGCAGGAAAGCGCCCCACATAATCGCGCAAGACATTGCCCAGATAGGCAACAGCGTAATCCTCCGGCACCCCCAGCCGCAATGGCCCGCTAACCTGAGCGCCATGCAGGGTCTCCAGCGCGGCGGCATGCGCGGCCAGCACCCGGCGCGCATGCGGTAGCAGCTCGGCCCCGGCTGCAGTCAGTGCCAGCCCGCGCGGATTGCGTAACATCAGCACGCCCCCTGCAGCCTGCTCCAGCTTTTTCAGCTGCATGCTGACTGCCGACTGTGAGCGGTGTACCTGGCCGGCGGCTGCACTGAGCGAGCCGGCATCCACCACGGCAACAAAAGCGCGTAGCCAATCCAGTTGCAAGTCCTGCATGGTCATTGCCATCCACATCATCATTCGAAAATCGAATGATTAACATATCATAAATTCGCTTTACCGAAGCAAGCAGCCGCCCCGATGATTTCTGCCATGAAAGACACCAGCATCTTGCACCTGGCCAGCGCTGCCGGGGAGCACAAACAGGATCGCGGCAGCCGGAGCATGGTGCTGGCCGGTTTGCTATTGGGCACGCTGGGCATCTTCGTGACCGAAGCCAATCAGCCTCCGCTGCTGACCGTGCTGATGCGCTGCCTGTTTGGGGGTATTGCGCTGCTAGGCTGGGGAGCCTGCAGCGGCAAGCTGGGCGAGCTGCGCTTGCGCGGCAGATCGCTGCTGGCCGTCTTGCTGGCCAGCTTGTTGATGGTGAGCAACTGGGGGCTGTTTTTTGCCGCCATCCCCCTCACCTCCATCGGACTGGCTACCGTGCTGTTTCACCTGCAGCCCTTCTGGGTCATGCTGTACGGCAGCCTGCTGCTGGGTGAAAAGCTGTCGCGCCAGCATCTGCTGGCCGCGATCACCGCCCTGATCGGCCTGGGGCTGGCCTGCGGGTTGGCAGGACTGCGCAGCGAGGGCTTGCCGGATGGCTTTCTGAGCGGCGTACTGATGTGCATCGGCGGGTCACTGGCCTATGCCGGATTGCCCATCATTGCCAAAAGTCAGCCAGGCATCAGTTCATTTGCCCTTGCTTGGTGGCAATGTGCCGTGGGCGTGGTATTGACGACCTGGTGGCCCTTGCTGCATGGCTGGCCGGCTACCGCAGCCAGTTGGGCCTGGCTGGCAGGGCTGGGCAGCCTGCATACCGGCCTTGCCTACGCCCTGCTTTACAGTGGCATGAGCCGGGTTTCCACCAGCCGTTTTGCCGTACTGCAGTTTGTCTATCCGGTAACAGCCATTGTGGTGGACTGGCTGATCTATCAGCATGCGCTGGATGGCTGGCAACTGGCGGGCATTGGCCTGATGGGGCTGGCATTGTGGTCGCTGCGGCGTTTTTAGGACAAGGCTTGCGGCAAGAACAGCGGATTGCGAATAAAGCCTGGCAAGCGGCCCCGCGCCATGGGCTCGGCCAGCAGAAAACCCTGTACCAGATCAACATGCAATTGCTTGACCAGATCAAAATCCTGGCGCCGACTGACACCTTCCACTACAACGGAGACATGCTGGTTTTGCAGCATGCGCACAGCAAAGCCCAGTAGTTTCTCTGCCGCAGGATCTCCGGCAGCCTGATGGACCAGCGTGCGGTCTATCTTGACTGAATTGGCCGGTATTTCCCGCAAATGATGGAAACCGGAATAACCGGCACCAAAATCATCCAGTGCCAGATTAAACCCCATTACCCGCAAACGAATGGCATTTTCCAGAGAACAGCTCAGATTATCCAGCGGCTGGGTTTCCGTTAATTCCAATGTAATTCTGGCCGGAGAAAGATGAGCCGCCCGGAGTATGGCATTGAGTTTATCCGGCATATCCGGCCTGTCGAATTCTTTTACATTGATATTGACAGCCACCCCCAGTTTTAATGCAGGAAACTCGGTATCCCACTCGCAGCAATCCCGCACCGAATGTTCCAGCATGGTACAAAGCAACTCCTCGCCCAGGCCGGTTTCATCAATGCGGGGCAGAAACAGCGCCGGTGCGATCAGGCCGTGTACCGGGTGCTGCCAGCGCGCCAGCGCCTCTACCGAAACCGTTTCCATGGTCTGCGGGTCGATCTTGGGCTGGTACCAGGGCAGAATCTGACCGGCACGCATGGCATCACGCAGCTCCTGACGGCTGAAAGCATAATGTCTGGTAGCGGCAGTCTCGGGCTTGTCGGCAAGCAGGTTGATACAGGCTTGCAGCAGGGGTTTGAGCTGATCAGCCGACACTGGTTTTTCCAGGCTACCCAGAACGGGTAATTCATGATGACCGCCAAAGCGGGACACGCTGTGCAGAATATCCCCGGCCTGTGCGCTGCACAAAACCAGTTGGGGAACATGCTCCAGCCTGCGCATGTGGCGCATCAGCTGGATACCATCCAGCCTGGGCATGTCCAGATCGCAAATCATCAAGTCATAGCGGCGCGATTCCAGCAGTGACAGTGCCTGATAGCCATCCTCCGCCTCGTCAATCAGGCTCGCTCCAGCTTGTCGAAGCAGCTCATGCAATGCCATGCGCTGAATGGCGTGATCTTCGACAATCAATATCCGCAATGGAAAAACATCTCTCTGCAATAATCGACTAGTCATTAAAAATACCCGAAATCATAAAACTTGGTTTTTTATAAGCGTTACATTATCCTTACCTAGATACTGAATACTGATAGGAAAATTCTGATTGAATACTAGATTTTTCTTATGACTTTTTTAAAGAAACACATTTACTCTCCTTCGGTCGAATGCTAGAAAAATATTACTTCTAAAATCCATAATATTCCGGAGATTCACCATGAAAAGCGCCATCATTGTCGATGACCACCCAGCCATCTGTCTGGCGGTCCGCTCTGTACTGGAAAAGTCGGGACGATACGCAATCATCGGCGAAACCGACAATGGCCAGTCCGTCATCGAGCTGGTCAGGGAACACAAGGTCGACCTGATCATCATCGATCTCAATATCCCGCGCATCAGTGGCCTGGAGTTGATCAAGCGCATCAAGGGGCAGCATCCTGGCATCAAGCTGCTGGTTCTCTCAGCCCAGGACGAAATGGTGTATGCCTCGCGCTCCATGCAGGCTGGAGCGGATGGTTTTGTCAGCAAGAGCAAGGATTTGAATGCCATCCTGTCGGCATCGGATGCCATCATGGCCGGCTACAGCTTCTTCCCGCGCGATGTGGTATCCGGAGCCAAGCTCAATGTAGAAAGCCAGGTGGACAGCCGTATTGAGAAACTGTCTGACCGTGAGCTGGCCGTACTGCAGCATCTGGCGCAGGGGCTGTCCAACAAGGACATTGCCGACCGGCTGTTCATCAGCAACAAAACCGTCAGCACCTACAAGGTGAACATTTTCGAGAAACTGGGTATTTCAAATGTGGTGGACCTGACCGACTTTGCCCGCACCAACAAGCTGGTCTGAATTTCAGCTTCGGTTTTCCAGCCAGAGCCCATCAGTTGCAAGCACCATGAAAAACGCCGGCCACATGGACCGGCGTTGTGCAGCTGGCTAATACCGTTCAGCCACACGCCCCCACATGACCGCAGGCGGTGCAGAATTCGCAGCCGTCCTTCTTGATCAGTGCGTGGTTGCCACACTCCGGGCAGGGTTTGCCGGACAGGGGCTTGAGTGCGGATTGGGCGGCGGTTTCCGGGCTGAACAGATCGCTCTGCTCCGGCACCATCACCCCCATTTCCTCCAGCGGCACGCCGTCCTGGGTCAATACGCCCAGCATGGCGTAGCGGTGAATCATCAGCTGCGCCATATAGGCCACGGTGGATGGCCAGCTTTGCGATTTTTCCTGGCCCGGAATGCGGGCAAAGAAGTCGCCTTGTGGTTCGGCATAGCTCAGCAGCTTGCGCAGTTTCATGCCGATCCAGGCCGGGTCGATCACCCGCATGTCCAGCGACAGCATCTTGCACAGGCCGTCCAGCTCGCGCGGGTAGTTGCCAGCCAGCCACACTGAGTACGGACGGCGCTGGCCATGAGGTAGCACCAGCTCTTTCAGGAAGAGTACAAAATCGTCACCGGTCTGCGGATTGGCCACATCCACCGACCAGCTCATGGTGCCGTCGGTGCCGGATTTGGGTTCCTTGCGGGCAAACAGTGCATCCATCACCGGGGTGGGTTCGTGCTGCTCGGCGGTCAGCGCGCCCAGCTGTTCCACGCGGTGACGCACCACCTGACCCAGCGCAGCGGCTGCCGAGGTGGCATACACGGTGCGCTCGCCCAGCTCAAACACATAGCGCTTGTCACCATTGGTGTGCGACAGCGCCTCCAGCTTGGCCGACAGCCAGGCGTGGTCACGGCAGCGCATGTCCATGGACAAGGTTTTGGCAATGGCACCCAGGCCGCGCTGTTCTTCGGTGGCATTCACCCAGCACTCAAACGGGGTGATGCGGCCGTTTTCCACATGGCCCACCACCACGGCAAAGTCGCCAGCAGGGCCTTCCACCATATAGGTCCAGGACGGGTTGCCTTCTTTCAGCTTGGGGCGGTTCGGCCATTTCAGGCTGGCCAAGGCCGGGCTGGGCGCGGTATTCAGGGTGATGCGGCGATCCGGATCACCATCCTGGCTGGCGGACAGGTCTTGCGGGGCTTCCTTGGCGGTTTCCTTGGCCGGCTCGATGGACAATACCGAACCGAGCACGCTGTTGGGACGGTAGGTGGTAATGCCTTTCAGGCCATTGCGCCAGGCTTCCAGGTACAGGCTTTCAAAATCGGCAAACGGGTAATCAGCCGGTACGTTCACCGTTTTGGAGATGGCGGTGTCGATATACGGTGCCACAGCGGCCACCATGCGCATGTGATCCAGCGCGCTCATTTCCAGTGCCGAAACAAAGTAGTCCGGCAATGCCTGGGTATCGCCACCTTGCATGCGGTACACACGATAGGCGTGGTCTTCCACCAGGTATTCCTGGGTCGTGCCATCGGCCATGCGCTTTTTGCGAGTGTAGAACCAGGAGAACGGCGGTTCGATGCCGTTACTGGCGTTATCGGCAAAGGCCAGCGAAATGGTGCCGGTGGGGGCAATGGACAGCAGGTGCGAATTGCGGATGCCGTGTTTGCGGATACGGGCCTTGATGCTGTCCGGCAGGCGGCTGGCGCAGTGCGGCTCGGCCAGATACTTGTCGGCATCAAACAGCGGGAAAGCACCCTTTTCGATAGCCAGATCAACGGAGGCGTCGTAGGCAGCATCGCGCATGGCTTCAGAAATACGGGCGGCAAAACGGCGGCCTTCTTCGCTGTCGTAGCGAATCTTCAGCATGATCAGTGCATCACCCAGGCCGGTAAAGCCCAGGCCGACACGACGCTTGGACTGCGCTTCGCGTTCTTGCTCCTTCAGCGGCCATACCGTCAGGTCCAGCACATTGTCCAGCATGCGGATGGACATGCGTACCACGCTCTCGAAGGCCTTGAAATCAAAGCTGGGCTTGGCCCCAAACGGTTGGCGCACATATTTGGTGAGGTTGACCGAACCCAGATCGCAGCAACCGTAATCCGGCAGCGGTTGTTCGCCGCAGGGGTTGGTGGATTCGATTACCTCGCAATAGGACAGGTTGTTGTCCTGATTGATCTTGGACATGAACAGCACGCCCGGCTCGGCGTGGTCATAGGTGGAAGCCATGATCTGTTGCCACAGATCGCGTGCCGGAATGGTGCGATATACCCACAAGCCATCGCCACGCTGGTAGTGACCGGGGAAGGCATCGGTGGCGGGCTCCACACTGTGGGTCAGTTCCCAGTCGGCACCGGCCTCTACTGCGCGCATGAAGTCATCCGACACGCCAACCGAAATATTGAAGTTGCGCAGATCGCCCTTGTCCTTGGCGTGGATAAAGTCTTCCACGTCCGGGTGGCTGACATCCAGCACCCCCATCTGTGCACCACGGCGGGCACCGGCTGACTCCACGGTTTCGCAGCTGCGGTCGAACACACGCATATATGATACCGGCCCGGAAGCGCGACTGTTGGTGCCCTTCACCCGCGCGCCCTTGGGGCGGATACGCGAGAAGTTGTAACCGACACCACCACCACGGCGCATGGTTTCGGCCGCCTGCAACAGGGCTTCGTAAATACCCACTTTGCCACGGGAAGGTTCGGATACCGAATCGCCCACTGGCTGGACAAAGCAGTTGATCAAGGTGGCGCGCAGCTCGGTACCGGCTGCGGAGTTGATGCGACCACCGGGAATGAAGCCATTGTCCAGTGCCTGGAAGAACAGCGGCTCGAAACGGGCCGGGTCCTGCTCCAGCGCCGCCAGTGCGCGCGCAACACGCTGTCTGACTTCACCGACGCTCTGTTCATCACCTTTGGCATACTTTTCCAGCAATACCTCGCGCGAGATATCCTGCTCCAGCATGACGGCACTGTTTTCACGCTTCATTCCGGCCTCTCGATTTCCTGAAATTTTTGAGAATTTTCCCTACTTCTGCAGCCTTGCCATTTCGGCAATCCATGCACTTTACGCCTGTTCGCCAGGCAATGCACACCTTGACACGCGCCCAGGAGGGTGTATCAGGCAAGCGGGGAAAGCCACAACATCTGGCAAAAGAAAACGGCGTATTACACTATATGTAGTTACGCCGTTTATTGATGGACATCAAGCCATTTCAGGAACTATTTGCTGGATAGCTTGATTCCCAGTGCCACGCCGTCCCGTTCCGCGCGGGTTTTGGCCGGTTCACCCAAAGTCAGGCGATCGGCCAGCGTGTTGTCAATTCGCATCATCACCTTGCGGGCATTTTCTGCCCGTTGCCGCGCCAGCAGGAGTAAGGCGGCATCGTCCACTTTCTGGGCTGCAATCAGTTCGCTGCGCAGCTGTTTGGCCAGCGCAGCACCCGATGGACCACCAGGGTTAAGGGTGCGGGACATCAGTTTGAGCCGGCCCAAATCATGCACATAGACGGTCTTGATGGCATCCAGCATGGCCGGGTCGGCCAGATCCGGCACCGGCAGCGGCTCACCAGGCAGCAGACTGCGCCCAGCCGCCTGCAGAATTGCGCTATCGACACGTGCCCGCGCCAGCTCCTTGCTGTCCACCGCCGGATCGTAGCTGCCAGCCATCTGCAGCTGCATCTTGGGCCGCTTGGCCATCACACCGGCCACCTTTTCCAGCTTCTCGCGTTCCGGAGGAGCCACGCTGGCCTCGCCTGGAATGAAGTACACGCTGTCAAAGCCTTCGCCGCCCAGCAACGCGCCCAGCGCACGGAACGGGGCGGTGACCACCTTGGTTACTACATTCACCAGCGCCTTCCACACAATCTGGCCATAGCTGAATTGCGGGTCGTCCAGGCTGCCGGATACAGGCAGGTCAAGATCGATCTTGCCATCACTGTCTTCCAGCAAGGCCACGGCCAAACGCAGTGGCAGGTGGGTACCCTTGTAGTCTGGCACCTCGTCGCCCAGCTGGATGGTGTTGATTACCACCCGGTTTTGCCCCTTCATCTGGCGGTGATCCAGCAGATAGTGCAGGTCTACCGTCAGACGGCCGTCATTGATGCGCCAGCCGGCAAAGGTGGTGGCATAGGGGTTGAGATTGTTCAGCGGAATATTGCGGAAGGACAGCGTGACATCGGTATTGTCAGTCACCGCCATCGGTGCCAGCGCGCCGCGTACCCGCACATCACCGTACTGGTCGACATCGCCATCCAGCGTGATGGTGCCAGTACGCCCCGGACGGGTGGACAGGCCCTGAATCGAGCCGCGCAGATGGTGCATCTGGGTGGCAAAGTTCGGGTTCATGCTCTGGTCGGCAAACTGTACCTTGCTACGATTCAGATGGATGCTGCGGATTTCCACCGGCGGTATCGTGCTGGCCTTCGCTGGCGCGACTGACGTGGCCGACGGCGGATTAGCCGCAGGCTTGGACGCAAAAATACGCTGCCAGTTGAGCTGGCGCTGGGCATCCAGAATCAGCCGCGCCGACAAGGCTTCCAGCTGAATGTCCTGCACCGCCACGCTCAACGGCACCGCTGGGCTGCCTTGCGCCTTGATGCCGTTGACCTTGAGATTGTTCCAACCCAATAGCGGCAGTTTCTGACCCGGCTCCATGATGGCCAGGCTGCTGATGCCGGCAATACCGGCCACTTTCCAGCCCTTGCTGGCTGATTCCACATCCAGCGCCGTACTCAACAGGCCACCACGCAGTCGCAGCGGCGTCGTGGACAGGCCGTAAGGTGCAAATGGAGCCAGCGGCAAGGCCGAGGCATTGATCCGCCCCTTGACAGCAGCCGTTGCCGGATCCAGTTGCAATGCTGCCTGCAACTGGCCGTTCTCCAGCTTGCCATCCAGCGTAACGGCCAATTGTTGCGGATCGACACTTTCCACCCGGGCATTGAGTGCCCGCAGGCTGGCCGTTACCGGGCGCGACAGGGTGTAGTCATTCCAGCTGATTTCGCCATCGCTCAGCGTCAGCGTGGGGTAATGCAGCTGCCAGCCCGGCTTGCCCTGTTGCACGGCAGGTTTGGCAGGTGTGGCCGCCGGCTTGCCGCTGGCAAACAACTGCGCCAGATTCAGCTGCCCCTGCTTGTTGCGCTCCACCGCCACCCGCAGGCCTTGCAGTTCCACGGCACCGGGTTCAAGCAATTGCCCCTGCTGCACGATGCGCGAGGGCTGCACACTCAGCTTGGCCAGGGTGATTTTCTCTGGCTGGGCAGCATTGCCCAGCTTGATATCGGCCAGCTCACCAGCCAGCTTGTCCACGCTGAAACCATGCTTGGGGTCCAGTGCGAAGCGGGCATGCAGCAGCGGCAACGATGCCCCCAGTTGCAGTGGAGTGGCAAACCCGGCATCCGTAAAGCGGTACTGCCAGTTGGCCAGCTTGATGTCTTCCACCTTCACCTGCCAGGGCGACGGTGCCGATGCTTTCTGACCAGCCTGATCAGGCTTGGGCGGGGTGGTGTCGCTTGCTGCGGGTAGCGCAGCCAGCCAGTCGATACTGCCGTTCTGCGCCCGCATGGCTTCCAGACTGCCTCCCTCCAGCGCAATCTGCTGCATGCTCAGCTGCTTACCTTGCAGGTCAAAATGCCCACCCCTGAGCGTGAGCAGAGGCAAGGCAAAGCGGTGCTGGGTACCGGGGGCCTGCATCTGCAGGCCTTTGAGTTCGGCACTGAAAGGGCTGATTTGCAACTGCGGCGACTTGCCTTTCAGGTCAAACTGGTAACTGGCCTGCACCGACAGCGTGCCTTGCGGCTTGGCAATATTGAAGTAGGGCTTGACGTAGTCCCACACGCTGGCCAGGGTAAAACCGCGAATGGTGGCCTCACCGCTGGATTGCAAGGGCTGCAATTGCAGGCTGCCCTTCCAGTCCAGTTGGGTGCCATCACCCAGCGCAGCATGCAGTCGATAGCCACCGGCCTCCGGCAAGGTGGAAACATCAGTCAGCGCCAGATTCAGCGGCGACACCCGGAAATTGTCGTCACCGGCCAGCCTATCCTGGAACAGGACCTGGCCATTACGGATATTCATGGCCTGCAACAGGAACTTGGTCGGGCCGCTGTCCTCTTTCTTGGCTTGGGCCGGACCGCTGGCATCACGGATGAAGCGCGCCCAGTTCCACTGCCCTTGCGCATCGCGCTGCACCCATACCTGTGGCGCATCGACGCTGAACTCCGACAGCTGCCAACGCCCCAGCAGCAAGGCCGAGGGGTCCAGATTCACATACACCCGGTCTGCCGCAAACAAGGGGCTGCCCTTGCCCTCGGCCAGCTTGAGCTGACGTATTTCCACGGCCATGCGCCAGGGATTGATCGACACTTCACCCAGGCTCAGTGTGCGGCCGATACCTGTCGCCCATTTGGCCGCCTGACGCTGGACGATACCCGGCGCAATAGCAGCCAGAAACCCCCACAGCAACAGCAGCATGGCGGCAATGCCCGCCAGCCAGCGCCGCCAGCGTGCAGGTCGACGTGAAGAAGGTGGTTTCCCGGTACTCTGATCAGTTGCGCTCATGACAATCTTCTTTTGACAGCATTTTTTCATTTTAACGACTTTATCCAACAGTGTTAGTTACATGTTGTTAGCAAGCTTGTCCTGCAGCCCGCCTGGCATCTTCCTCACACGGTCATCCTGCCGTGCTATGCTGCGCCAGCCATCCTTAAGCCAGCATGCCATGCCACATTCCACACCTCCGAACTGGGATATTTTCTGCACCGTCATCGACAACTACGGTGATATCGGCGTTGCCTGGCGACTGGCACGTCGACTGACGCATGACTTCGGCTACGCGGTACGGCTGTGGGTGGACGACCTGAACAGCTTCAGCCGCATTGCCCCGCTGCTAGAGCCAGGCACGGCCAGCCAGGAGCTGGAAGGCATCCGCATTTGCCAGTGGCGTGAGGATGACGCTTTTGTCGACTACCAGCCGGCGCAGGTGGTGATAGAGGCGTTTGGCTGCCGCCTTCCCGACGCGGTGGAACAAGCCATGGCCCGGGCTGACATCAAGCCGGTCTGGATCAATCTGGAATACCTGTCGGCAGAAGACTGGGTGGAAGGCTGCCACGGCATGGCATCCCCTCACCCGCGTCTGCCGCTGACTAAATACTTTTTCTTTCCCGGCTTTACCGACCACACCGGCGGCCTGCTGTGTGAGGACGGTCTGATCGAAACCCGACAGCAGTGGCAACAGGACAGCCTGGCGCAGCGTGCCTTCTGGCAAATGTTCGATATCCCGGAGAAGCAGCCAGAGGAATGGCGCGTCAGCCTGTTTGCCTATGAAAACCCGGCCGCACGCGAATTGCTGGCCTACTGGACAGAAAACCCGATGCCGGTGCACTGCATGGTGCCGGAGGGCAAGATTCTGGCCGATGTAGAAGCGGTACTTGGCCAGCCGCTGCGCGCAGGCCAGCACCTCAGCCGTGGTGCACTGACCGTGCACGTGTTGCCGATGACGGATCAGGACAGCTATGACCTGACCTTGTGGTCTTGCGATATCAACTTTGTACGCGGCGAAGACAGTTTCGTGCGTGCGCAATGGGCAGGCAGACCCTTCATCTGGCATATCTACCCTCAGGAAGATGCCGCGCATAAGGTGAAGCTTGATGCCTTTTTGTCACACTACTGTCGAGGTATTGACGCAGAAACCGCCAGTGCGCTACAGGCAGCCAGCCATGCCTGGAACCATGGCCAGGGCATGCTGCCTGCCTGGCAGGCATTGGAAAAGCATCTGCCGCAGTGGCACCAGCACAGCCGCAGCTGGCCGGACAAACTGCTGCACGCGGGAGACTTGGGGATGCGGCTGGTGCAATTCATACAAAACCGGCTAAAATAGCCCGTTTTTCGGAAACCGTTTTCCGAGTTCAATCAAGAGTTTGGGACTTTACACGTAATGAAAACCGCACAAGAACTCCGCGCTGGCAACGTATTCATGGTAGGCAACGACCCGATGGTCGTGCAAAAAGCTGAATTCAGCAAATCCGGCCGTAACGCTTCCGTCGTAAAGATGAAGATGAAGAACCTGCTGACTGGCGCCGGCTCCGAAGCCGTTTACCGCGCTGACGACAAGTTCGATGTCGTGGTTCTGGACCGCAAGGATTGCACCTATTCCTACTTTGCTGACCCGATGTATGTGTTCATGGACAGCGAATTCAACCAGTACGAAGTAGAAGCCGACAACCTGGGCGACACCATCAACTACATCGTTGACGGCATGGAAGACATTTGCCAGGTTACCTTCTACGATGGCAAGGCCATCTCCGTTGAACTGCCGACCACCGTGGTTCGCGAAGTGGAATACACCGAGCCGGCCGTACGTGGCGACACCTCGGGCAAGGTTCTGAAGCCGGCCAAGCTGGTTGGCACCACCTTCGAAGTACAGGTTCCGGCCTTCGTTGTTACCGGCGAAAAAATCGAAATCGACAGCCGCACTGGCGAATTCAAGAAGCGCGCCTGATCGCCTTCCTGATGCTGTAGAAAAAGCGGCCCATGGGCCGCTTTTGTTTTACCTGTCATTCCAGCAAAGGCTGCGTTATCGTGGTGTTTTCAGGAGCAGACCATGAACCGACTCAGCCAGCTTGCCCTGCAAGCCCGCTACAACCAGTGGATGAACGACAAGCTTTACCAGGCTGCCGCCCGCCTGCCTCCCGAGGCCATCACACGCAATATGGGTGCGTTTTTCGGCTCCCTGCTAGGCACGCTTAACCATATCGTGGTGGCCGATACCCTGTGGCTACAGCGCTATCGCCAGCACCCGGCAGGCTTTGCTGCCTTGCAAGCGCTGCAAGACATGGCAGTACCCAGCGCACTAGACGGCTTGCTGTTTGACAATCTGGCCGCACTCAGCACGCGCCGCCAGCTGCTGGACGATGTCATCATCGCACTATGCGACACGCTGCAAGAAGCCGATCTGGAACACACCCTGGCCTATCACAACACCCGTGGCGTGGCGCAATGCAAAAATTTCTACGCCCTGCTGCTGCACTTCTTCAACCACCAGACCCACCACCGTGGCCAGGCCACTACCCTGCTCTCCCAGCTGGGTGAGGATGTTGGTGTGACCGATCTGATCAGCCTCATCGACGATATTCCGCCAGCCTGATCGCCAAATGGCCAGACAATGTCTGGCCATGAACGGTAAAGCACGGTGCTTCAGATCACCACGCCCGGCGGCGGCTGGTCGTGCGTCTGGCCAGCGCTCTGGTGCGGCAGTTCCAGATAACTCTTGGATTGCATCTCGGTCAGCCGGCTGGCAGTACGGAAAAACTCGCTGGCCTGCACGCCGTCGGTATAAATATCGTCGATAGCTACCGCCGCAGAGGCAATCAGCTTCACCCGATTGTCGTAAAACACATCCACCAGCCAGGTAAAGCGGCGGGCAATGGAAGCATCCTTGGCCATCAGCTTGGGAATGCCGCTGATGAACACGGTATGGAATTCGGTGGCGATTTCCAGATAGTCGGTCTGGGCACGCGGACCATCGCAAATGGCGAAAAAATCAAACCAGATGATGCCCGGCGCCAGCTTCTTCACCGGAATCTGCCGACCCAGCACTTCGATTTCCTGCTTGGCAATCAAGGCCTCGCTGCTCAGGCGGGTAAACATGCCTTCCATGCGCGCCTCGGCAGCTGCGTCGTCCGGCACCATAAACAAGGGCTCGCGGGTCAGCTCGCGCAGGCGGTAATCATTGCCGCCATCCACATTCAGCACATTCAGCTCGCGCTTGATCAAGTCAATCGTCGGCAGGAAGTTCTGTCGCTGCAAGCCATTGGGATAAAGATTATCCGGCGGATAATTGGAAGTGGCCACCAGCACGACGCCACGCTCAAACAAGGCACTGAGCAGGCGGCCCAGCATCATGGCATCCGCAATGTCGCTGACATGAAATTCGTCAAAACACAGCAGCCGGGTTTCGCGGGCAATCTTGTCGGCATAGGCCAGCAAGGGGTCCTTGCTACCAGCCAGCAGACGCAGCTCACGGTGCACCTCAGCCATAAAATTGTGAAAGTGAATGCGCCGCTTGCGACGGTAAGGCACGCAGGCATAGAAGGCATCCATCAGAAAACTCTTGCCGCGCCCCACCCCGCCCCAGAAATACAGGCCGCGCGGCACATCCGGGCTGCGCAGGCTGCGCCCCAGAAAACGGTTGCGCTTATCCTTGAACTCCAGCAACTGATACCACAGTGCATCAAGTTCTTCGATGGCAGCCGCCTGTGCTGCGTCATGAATGAAACCGGGCTTTTCACTGGCGGCCTGATACCAGGCCTTAGGGCTGGTCAGGACGTTGCCATCCGGGGAAAAGGTATGCTGAGACATGATGTGTGCTGTTCTGTTGTTGGTGTTGTGGCGCAGGTGAGCACCGGCGCAAAGAAGCCATACCGTGGGCCCTGCCCGTCCGGCGATTAATAGCGCATGATAACCCGAATCGACGCGCTGCCGGTTAAGTGAAGAACGGTAGCGGACCGGCAGTTGCCATCATTCATCCCTGACAATTAGACCGGACATCCCAATCTGGCTGTTAGCAATCTCGCCAGACATTCTTAACGGGCTGTCGCCAGCCGGCCATGGCGGCATGCACCCCAGCAACGTACGACTTCCTTACAGGTACGGCCATGAATATTGAACAGATTCGCCGGGATGCCTTTGCCATGCCCTTTAGCAGTCCGGCTTTTCCACCGGGACCCTACCGCTTTTACCAGCGGGAATTCTTCATCATCAGCTACCGTACCGATCCGGAAAAACTACGCGCCATCATTCCAGAGCCACTGCAGATGACCGAGCCGGTGGTTAATTTCGAATTCATCCGCATGCCGGACTCCACCGGTTTTGGCGACTACACCGAAAGCGGCCAGGTCATTCCGGTTTCCTATCAGGGCAAACCGGGCAACTACACCCATGCCATGTACCTGAACGACCACCCGCCCACCGCCGGTGGCCGCGAGCTGTGGGGCTTTCCCAAGAAGATGGCCAGCCCACGCCTGCAAGTCCATACCGATACCCTGGTGGGCGAACTGAACTACGGCCCGATACGCATCGCCACCGGCAGCATGGGTTACAAACACCGGGAACTGGATCGGCAAGCTATTGCCGAAAGCCTGCGCACCACACCTAACTACTTGTTGAAAATCATCCCGCATGTTGATGGCACAGCGCGCATCTGCGAGCTGGTCAGCTTTCCCATGCTGGATGTCACCGTGCACGGTGCCTGGAGCGGCCCGGCTGCGCTGTCGCTGTTTGCCCATGCACTGGCGCCGGTGGCAGAACTGCCGGTGCTGGAGGTACTGGGTGCCAAACACTATGTTGCCGACCTGACACTGGGTCTGGGCAAAGTCGAATTTGATTATCTGGTCTGAGACGGGAGAAGCCTCATGAAACTGCAAGGAAAAGTTGCCCTGATTACCGGTGCTGCCAGTGGTATCGGCCGCGCCATTGCCGAAACCTATGCCCGAGAAGGCGCTGCAGTTGCCATTGCCGATATCAATCTGGCAGCAGCCCAGGCGACAGCAAAGGAAATTGAAGCCGCCGGCGGTAAAGCCATGGGTGTAGCCATGGATGTCACCAACGAGGAGGCCGTCATTGCCGGTACCCAGGCGGTGGTGGATGCTTTTGGCCAACTGGATATCCTGGTTTCCAATGCCGGGATCCAGATCATCAGCCCGCTGGTGGATTTCAGCTTTGCCGACTGGAAAAAAATGCAGGCCATCCATGTGGACGGCGCCTTCCTCACCACCCGCGCCGCCCTGCCTCATATGTACAAGGACAAGCGCGGCGGTACCGTCATTTACATGGGTTCGGTGCACTCGCATGAAGGCTCGAAGCTGAAATCTGCCTATGTTGCCGCCAAACACGCGCTGCTGGGTTTAAGCAAGGTACTGGCCAAGGAAGGGGCTGAATTCAATGTCCGCTCTCATGTCATCTGCCCTGGCTTTGTGCGCACGCCGCTGGTGGAGAAACAGATTCCCGAACAAGCTGCCACGCTGGGCGTCAGCGAAGAAGAAGTCATCAAGCATGTGATGCTGGGCGATACCGTGGATGGCGTCTTCACCACGGTGGACGATATTGCCCAGACCGCACTGTTCCTGGCGGCCTTCCCCAGTGCGGCACTCACCGGCCAATCGGTGGTGGTCAGCCACGGCTGGTATATGCAATAAGAGCCGTCCCCCAACTGCGGCGTTGCGCCTCCAGGCTGCCTCTCGTACAGCCTGGGTCGGCGCACCTGGCCCCAGTAACACTTCGCTTTTGTGTTAGCTGCCGCCGCACCGGGTCATACACGGGGCCGCCAGGTCATTGGCAACAAGCGGCTCTCCTTCTTTGGCAAACCAGCAACCAGCCGCACGGTATGTGCACACGGAGTATTGCATGAGCGTTGGCTACGATCCGCAACACCGCCTTTATCACAGCGCCAGCCTGCCGGCCGGCCATCAATACCATGTCGTCGCCCTGTTGCTGCAAGGTGGCGGTGCGTTGGGTTCCTACCAGCCCGGCGTCTATCAGGGACTGGCCGAAGCCGAACTGCACCCCAACTGGGTAGCCGGCATTTCCATTGGCGCGCTGAACGCCGCCATCATTGCCGGCAATCCGCCCAATAAACGTGTCGACCAGTTGCGCCGCTTCTGGGAAACCATCTGCCAGCCGCCCATCCTGCCCGCCACACCATTGGCCATGTTGGATACCGAGCACTGGCCAGCCAGCATGCAGCACCTGCTGGCTGGCTGGGAAGCCTGGCGTTCGATGCTGGAGGGACAAAACGGTTTTTACCGGCCCCGTCTGCCCTGGGCCTTGCAACACGCCAGCAGCCCGGCAGAAATCAGTTTTTACGATACCAGCCCGCTCAAGCAGACGCTGGAACAGCTGGCCGATTTCGACCGTATCAACGACAGCAGCCAGATGCGGGTATCCGTCGGAGCGGTCAATATACGCAGCGGCAACTTCGTCTATTTCGACAATACCCGGCAAAAGCTGCGTCCCGAGCATTTCATCGCCTCGGGTGCGCTGCCGCCCGGCTTTCCCGCAGTGGAAATCGACGGCGAGTTTTACTGGGATGGCGGAGTGGTATCGAATACCCCGCTAAGCCAGCTGATCAGCAAGGAAAATCGCCACAATACCCTCGCCTTTCAGGTAGACCTGTGGAGTGCGCGCGGCAATTTACCCGGCAATATGAAGGAAGTGGCCATGCGGCAAAAGGATATCCAGTATTCCAGCCGCACCCGTATGGTGACCGATGTGCTGCGTCAGGAACTGCAGTACCGCGAACTACTGTCCGAGCTGATGGCGCTGGTACCCGAGCATGAACATGGCTCGCCAGCCTTTCTGGCCGCCCGGCACGCCGCCAACTGCCAGCGTCTGAACGTGGTGCACCTGATTTATCAGGACAAGGTTTACGATGACCATTACAAGGACTACCAGTTTGGCCTGCCCACCATGCGCCAGCACTGGCATAGCGGCTATCAAGACATTCGCAACAGCCTGCGCCGCCCCGGCTGGCTGGACATGCCCAGTGCCGAACAGCCCTTTGTCAGCCACGATGTCCATCGTTAAGCCAGCTGCAGGCAGCTGCCATAAAAAAACCGCTTCCAGGCGGAAACGGCTTTCTTGATCTGCCTACTAAGGCTTACAGGGGAAACAGCCCGGTCGACAGATAGCGGTCGCCACGGTCGCAAACGATGGACACGATGACGGCGTTTTCCAGTTGCTGGTTCAGCCGCAACGCCACGGCCAGTGCACCACCGGAGGATGGCCCTGCAAGAATCCCCTCTTCCCGCGCCAACTGGCGGGCGGTGTCTTCTGCTTCTTGCTGCGACACATGAATCAGCTGATCGATACGGCTGAAATCACAGATCTTGGGCAGATAGGCGTCTTCCCATTTGCGGATACCGGGAATCTGGCTGCCGGTTTCCGGCTGCACGCCGATGATCTGGATAGCTGGGTTCTTTTCCTTGAGGAAACGGCTGTTACCCATGATGGTGCCGGTAGTGCCCATGCTGGAAACAAAATGGGTGATACGCCCCTGGGTATCGGCCCAGATCTCCGGGCCGGTGCTTTCATAATGCGCCAGCGGATTGTCCGGATTGGCAAACTGGTCAAGGATGACCCCCAGTCCGGCTTGCTGCATGCGGTACGCTTCGTCGATGGCTCCGGGCATGGAACCCTCTTTCGGTGTCAGAATCACCTCGGCACCATAGGCGCGCATGGTTTGCACCCGTTCGGCACTGGAGCCTTCCGGCATCAGCAGAATCATCTTGTAGCCCATCATCGCCGCCGCCATGGCCAGCGCGATACCGGTATTGCCACTGGTCGGTTCGATCAGGGTATCGCCCGGCTTGATATCGCCACGCGCTTCGGCCCGGCGGATCATCGACAGGGCTGGCCTATCCTTGACCGACCCGGCAGGATTGTTGCCTTCCAACTTGAGCAGCACGATATTGCTGCTGTCGCCCGGCATGCGCTTGAGCCTTACCAGGGGGGTATGGCCGACGAAATCTTCCAGATACTTGTACACGGTGTGTCTCCTTGCGAGAGCGCCATTATACGACCTGGTGCTATCGGGCAGTCGAACCGTTATTTCTAATCAAATAACCAATCCCGGCATGCCAACTCAAGTCATGAAAAAACCGCCAGCGCAGGGCATGGCGGTTTTAATGGGGCGAACAAGCCTTAGCGGCTGATCAGCCAGTCCACATAGCGATCCACACCCTGCTCTACCGTCAGCATCGGTGCGGTGTAACCAGCATCACGCAGCTTGCCGATATCGGCCTGGGTAAAGCTTTGGTACTTGCCCTTGAGTGCCTCGGGGAAGTCGATGTACTCGATGATGCCCTGGGCCACCAGCTCGTCCAAGCTCAGTGCCGGCTTGCCTTCGTGACGACGGCAGGCATTGACGGTGGAAACCGCTACGTCATTGAAGGGCTGGGCACGACCGGAACCCAGGTTGTAGATACCGCTCTTGCCCGGATTATCCAGGAAGTACAGGTTGACCTTGACCACATCTTCCACCGAGACAAAGTCGCGGCTTTGCATGCCATTGCCCCAGCCATCGTTGCTGCCGAACAACTTGACCTTGCCGTGTTCACGGTACTGGTTGAAATTGTGGAAGGCCACCGAAGCCATGCGGCCCTTGTGCTGTTCTTGCGGGCCGTAGACATTGAAATAGCGGAAACCCACGGCCTGGGCGGACAGGCCTTCTTTCATGCGCTGGCGCAGCACTTGGTCAAACAGGAATTTGGAATAGCCGTAGACGTTGAGCGGGCCTTCGTACTGGCGTTCTTCCTTGAAGATGGTGCCCTTGCCATAGGTGGCCGCGCTGGAGGCAAACAGAAACTGGATTTCCTCATGCTGACAATAATCGAACAAGGCTAGCGTGTACTGATAGTTGTTATCCATCATGTACTTGCCGTCATGGTTCATGGTGTCCGAGCAGGCACCCTGATGCAGAATGGCACTGATCTCGCCCGCGTATTCACCTTCCAGCAGCAGATTCAGAAAATCATGCTTGTCCAGATAATGGGCAATTTCACAGTCCACCAGATTGCGGAACTTGTCGCCGGAGGTCAGGTTATCAACTGCGATGATGTCGGTAATGCCACGCGCATTCAGCGCCTTGACGATATTGGAACCGATAAAGCCGGCTGCGCCGGTAACCACGATGGTCATGATTGATCCTTTTGTGTTCCACCGGCGCGGGCATGCAGCCTTAGCCCCGGTGGCATAAAGCGGTCCGGCCAGACTAGCTGGCAAACAGTTCCTGCTGTGTGCAAACGGCGGTACCCAGCTTGCCCACCACAATGCCGGCAGCTGCATTGGCCAGGCTCATGGCCACCGGCAGCGGTAAGCCGGCAGCTATAGCCAGGCCCAGCGTACCGATGACCGTGTCCCCCGCGCCAGACACATCAAACACTTCACGGGCAAAGGTAGGCTGATGCAAGGCACCGTCTGCGCGGAACAGGGTCATGCCCTCTTCGCTGCGTGTCACCAGCAATGCATCCAGCTGCAATTGGCTGCGCAAGGCCTGCGCCTTGGTAATCAGCTGTTCTTCGTTCTGCCAGCTGCCAGCTACTTCCTTGAACTCGCTGCGATTGGGCGTCAGCAGGGTGGCACCAGCATATTTGGCGTAATCATCGCCCTTGGGGTCGATCAATACCGGCTTGCCAGCCGCACGGGCCAGCTCGATCATGCGTGCCACATGGGTGAGGCCACCCTTGCCGTAGTCCGACAGGATGACTACATCATGCTCGGCCAGCACTTCCTGGTATTGTTCCAGCTTGTCCGCCAGGATTTCATAGCTGGGTGCATCTTCAAAATCCAGCCGAATCAATTGTTGCTGCCGTGCGACCACCCGTAACTTGATGGTGGTAGAGATGGCGGCATCACGCTTGAACAGAGTACGGATGCCATCCTCCCGCATCAGGCGTTCCAGCGCCGTTGCCGCCTCGTCATCCCCCACTACCGACAGGATGGACGCTTTGCCACCCAGGCTGGCGATATTGCGCGCCACATTGGCAGCACCGCCGGCACGCTCTTCCATCCGGCCAATCCGCGCCACCGGCACCGGGGCTTCCGGCGAAATGCGCGACACATCGCCAAACCAGTAGCGGTCCAGCATCACGTCACCCACTACCAATACCCTGGCTGCGGCCAGATCGGTCGCCAGCCTGCTGCTGTCCAATCCCAGCTGTTGCAACAGATTCATACTCTTCAGCGTCCTATCGCCTGATAGTCAAAGCCCAGCTCACGCAGCCAGGCGGGATCATACATATTGCGGCCATCCAGAATCACCGGCTGTTTGAGGCTGGCCTTGATGGCATCGAAGTCCGGTGCGCGGAACATCTTCCACTCGGTCACAATCAGCAGGGCATCCGCTCCTTGCAGCGCAGCCATCATGTCGTCGACAAAGCACAGGCCGGGATTGTCCCCCAGCACGCGCTTTGCCTCTTCAGCCGCCACCGGGTCGTAGGCCGCCACGGTGGCACCACGGCGGGTCAGCTCGGCCACAATCACGCGGCTGGATGCTTCGCGCATATCATCGGTATTCGGCTTGAAGGCCAAGCCCCAAATGGCAAAATGACGGCCTGCAAGGTTTTCTCCAAAGCGCTTGACCAGCTTGTCTACCAGACGACGCTTCTGTGCCTCGTTGGCTTCTTCCACGGCAGTCAGCACCCGCATGGCGTGGCCCTGCTCACGCCCACTGGCCACCAGCGCCTTCACATCCTTGGGGAAGCAGGAGCCACCGTATCCGGCACCAGGATAGAGAAAGTGGTAGCCGATACGCGGGTCAGAACCGATGCCACGGCGTACCAGCTCGATATCTGCCCCTAGATCTTCCGCCAGATTGGCCAGTTCGTTCATGAAGGAAATACGGGTGGCCAGCATGGCATTGGCAGCGTACTTGGTCAGCTCTGCCGAACGCACGTCCATAAACAGGATGCGGTCGTGGTTACGCTGAAACGGGGCATAGAGGCGACGCATCAGCTCAATGGCACGCTCATCTTCCGCCCCCACCACGATGCGGTCCGGCTTCATGAAGTCCTCGATCGCCGCACCTTCCTTGAGGAATTCGGGATTGGACACCACGCTGTAGGCGATATCGGCACCGCGCTCGGCCAGGGTGGCAGCAATCTGTGCCTTTACCTTGTCGGCAGTCCCCACCGGCACGGTGGATTTGTCCACCACCACCTTGGGCTCGGTCATGTAAAGACCGATATTGCGGGCTGCGGCCAGCACGTATTGCAAGTCAGCCGAGCCATCTTCATCCGGCGGCGTACCCACGGCAATAAACTGGATTTCGCCAAACTCGACAGCGGCGGCAATATCGGTCGTGAAGGACAGGCGGCCAGCAGCAACATTGCGCCGCACCATGTCGTCCAGACCCGGTTCATAAATAGGGATGCCACCCTGCTGCAGGGTAGCGATCTTGGCCGGATCAACATCCAGACACAGGACATGATTACCTACTTCAGCCAGGCAGGTGCCGGTTACCAGGCCGACATAGCCGGAGCCAACAACCGTAATTTTCATGACAGGGAAGCCCGGTAATTGGCGATATCGCCATTGATCTTGTGCAACACATCCAGCGGCGCATCGGCACGGGTGATCGGACGGCCGATCACCAGGTAATCCGCCCCCGCTTGCAGCGCAGCCACCGGCGTCATCACCCGGCGCTGGTCGTCGGCGGCACTGTCGGCCAGGCGGATACCCGGCGTGATCAGCTTGAACGCCTGCCCCAGCGCGGACTTGAGCATCGGAGCCTCTTGTGCGGAGCACACCACGCCATCCAGCCCGCAATCACGCGTCAGGGTAGCCAGACGCAGTACATGCTCCTGTGGCGAAGCAGTAATGCCGATGTCGACCAGATCAGCCGCTTCCATGCTGGTCAGCACGGTAACGGCAATCAGCAATGGTCGCTGGCTGTATTGCGCCAGTCCTTCGCGGGCGGCGTCCATCATGCGGCGACCACCGGAAGCATGCACATTCACCATCCACACCCCGGCATCGGCAGCCACTTTGCAAGCCTGAGCCACGGTATTGGGAATGTCGTGGAATTTCAAATCAAGAAATACCTGAAAACCACGGGCGGCAAGGCTTTCCACCAGGCTACGACCCGAGGCGGTAAACAGCTCTTTGCCCACTTTGAGCCGGCATTGTTGCGGGTCAAGACGGGCGGCAAATTCGAGAGCCGACGGCGCATCGGCAAAATCCAGCGCCACGACGACAGGAGATGCCGGTTCTTGATACTGACCGGCGGCAATTAGCGGATTCATGTCTTCTCCTGAATACAATCAATGGGTTTCCGAGCGGTTGGGCGTAAAGCTTTCCCACTCGCCGCAGGCAGGGCAATGCCAGAAGAAGGCCCGCGAGCGGAAATTGCAACACTTGCAGCGGTGCACAGTCAGGCGCGCTGCATGCTTTTGAATCAGCGCACGGGCCACTTCGGCATCCATGCGTCCTTCCGGCGACAGCTCGTCCATCTGCGCTTCGATCAGCCGGTAAACCCCCATCAGGCTGGGGCGGGCATGAACGGCCTGGCGGGCCACATCCAATGCGCGCTCCTCGCCTTCATAGGCCGATAGCTTCTGGTACAGCAAATCGGTCAGTTCCAGCTGGGGGAAGGTTTTCTGGTAACCCTGCAGCAAGGCGATGCCTTCCTGCGGCTTATCCAGCTTTTCGTAGGCATCAAACAGGCGTTCTGCTGCCATCGACAAGTATTCGTAATTCTGTTTCTCAATGTTTTGCCATGCCGCAATCGCAGCTTCGATTTTGCCTTCGGCAAACTCGATATCGCCCAGAATCAGGCTGGCGCGCACACATTTGCGATTGACCTGCATCGCCTCGGCCACCAGCGTACGAGCCGCCGGGTAATTCGACCGGTACAGTTCACCCTGTGCCAGCTCGCAGTAGAACTGCGCCACTTCATGCTGGAAGGAATGGGCATCGCTGCGCAATTCCCTGGCCGTTTCAATGGCCTTTTGCCAATCCCTATCCTGCTGGTAGATATCCAGCAACTGCCGCCGGGCAGCCAGCGTCATATTGCCGTTCAACAGTTTCAGCAAGATTTCCTCGGCCCGGTCTACCAGACCGGCCTTGCGAAAATCCTGCGCCAGTTCGTTGCGCACGATGTCACGCTGCTCGGCGGGCAGGTCGGACGATTCGAGCATGCGCTGATGCAGGCGGATGGCACGATCGTTTTCACCGCGCTTGCGATACAGCTTACCCAGCGTTAGTTGCAGCTCGGGTGCAGAGCTCTGCTGACGCGAAACCTCGGCCAGCGCCTGGGCCGCGATATCGGTCTTGTCGTCCACCAAGGCATCCAGGCCACGAAAAAACCCGGTCGGTACCGACTTGGCCTGTTTCAGCACCGTGCGCATGTCCACTCGCGCAGCCAGCCAGCCCAGACCAAAAAAAGCCGGAAACAGCAGCAGCCACCACAAATCCAGTTCCAAAGAAAACTTCCTTCAAGGAGAGTAAGAATCCGTACCGCAACGCAGGCGGTATCAGGAGCAGGCTAAGTCAGTCGGCCAGCGCATCGCTGGGATCGACGGCAACCTTGCTGCTGGGCGGACGGCTGCGCAATTCTTTCTTGAGCTGGGACAGCTCTTTGCGCATGCGCAGGTAATAGGAGAAGGTGGCCAACAAACCGACGGCAGCACCGGCAATAAAGAACACCAGCAGGAAAACAATCAGCGGTGCCGACCAGGATTGGCCGAAGAACAGCTTGAATTCGACCATGTGGCTGTTTTGCACGGTAACGGCAATCAGGAAAACCAGCAGGGCCAATTCGATGATACGCACGATGTAGCGCATGCTTTTTACTCGGAGAGGGTAACCGGAGTGCAAGTTTAAACGATAGTCTGCTGCAACCCAAGCAAGAGGATGGTCAAACAAAGAAAAAGCGCCGCAAAAGCGGCGCTTCGATTGGGCTTGCGAGACCAGCAGTCACGCCAATCAGGCTTGGGTCTGTTCCAGCAGGGACAGATCCACCCGTTCGCGCAACTCTTTGCCGGCCTTGAAATGCGGCACATATTTCTCAGGAACCGAGACACTGCTACCTGATTTCGGATTCCGGCCCACGCGGGGCGGACGGTAGTTCAGGTCGAAGCTACCAAAGCCGCGAATTTCAATGCGGCTACCCTGTGCCAGGTTGCTGGCCATCGCATCCAGAATGGTTTTGACGGCCAGCTCAGCATCTTTGTAGACCAACTGAGAATTGCGCTCGGCAAGACGTTCTGCCAGCCGCGCGATCAGCTCAGACTTGGTCATGATGCAATTACTCGTTGGAGCCGGACAGCTTGGCCTTCAACAGGGCACCCAGGTTGGTCGTACCGGCAGAAGCGCTGTCAACCGACAGATTCTTCATGGCGGTGCTGTCTTCCTGAGCATCCTTGGCCTTGATGGACAGGCTGATATTGCGGGACTTGCGATCCACGGCAATGATCACGGCTTCCACTTCTTCGCCATCTTTCAGCAGGGTACGGGCATCTTCCACGCGGTCACGGGACAGCTCGGAAGCACGCAGGTAACCTTCAACGTCCATGTCCAGGGAGATAACGGCACCCTTGGCATCAACAGCCTTCACGGTACCCTTAACCAGCGCACCCTTGTCGTTCATGGCAACGTAGTTGTTGAACGGATCACCTTCCAGTTGCTTGATGCCCAGGGAGATGCGTTCTTTTTCCACGTCGATGGACAGAACAACGGCTTCAACCTCGTCACCCTTCTTGAACTTGCGCACGGCATCTTCGCCGGTTTCGTTCCAGGACAGGTCGGACAGGTGAACCAAGCCATCGATGCCGCCCGGCAGACCAACGAACACACCGAAATCGGTGATGGACTTGATCGCGCCCTTCAGCTTGTCGCCCTTGTGGAAGTTGTCGGCAAACTCGTTCCACGGGTTGGCCAGGCACTGCTTCATGCCCAGGGAGATACGACGACGGTCTTCGTCGATTTCCAGGATCATGACTTCAACTTCGTCACCAACCTGAACTACCTTGGACGGGTGTACGTTCTTGTTGGTCCAGTCCATTTCGGACACGTGTACCAGACCTTCAATGCCTTGTTCGATTTCAACAAAGGCGCCGTAGTCGGTCAGGTTGGTTACCTTGCCGAACAGACGGGTGCTGGCCGGGTAGCGACGAGACAGACCAACCCACGGATCTTCGCCCAGTTGCTTCAGACCCAGGGATACACGGTTCTTCTCTTGATCGAACTTCAGGACCTTGGCTTCTACTTCGTCGCCAACAGCCAGAACTTCGGACGGGTGCTTCACACGACGCCATGCCAGGTCGGTGATGTGCAGCAGGCCGTCGATACCGCCCAGGTCAACAAACGCACCGTAGTCGGTGATGTTCTTGACGATACCCTTGATAACGGCGCCCTCTTTCAGGGTTTCCAGCAGAGCCTTACGCTCTTCGCCCAGGGTTTCTTCCAGAACGGAACGACGCGAAACAACGACGTTGTTACGCTTGCGATCCAGTTTGATAACCTTGAATTCGATGTTCTTGTTTTCGTACGGGGTGGTGTCTTTCACCGGACGTACGTCAACCAGGGAACCCGGCAGGAAGGCGCGGATGCCGTTGACCATAACAGTCAGGCCACCCTTGACCTTGCCGCTGATCAGGCCGGACAGGATCTTGCCGGTTTCCAGCGCTTCTTCCAGATCAACCCATGCAGCCAGACGCTTGGCTTTTTCACGGGACAGCTTGGTTTCGCCAAAGCCGTTTTCCAGTGCGTCGATGGCAACAGTCACGAAGTCGCCGATGGCAACTTCAACAACGCCTTCGTCGTTCTTGAATTCTTCGGCCGGAATCAGGGATTCGGACTTCAGGCCGGCATTTACAGTTACGAAGTTGGAATCAACTGCAACGACTTCAGCAGTGATCACCTCGCCCACGCGCATGTCGTGAAGGGTCAGGCTTTCTTCGAACAGCTGGGCAAAGTTTTCCATGGAGAGGGTAGTCATCAAGCTTACTCTCGGTGCACACCTTGCGGCGTGCGGGGTTAGGGTTGAACACAGGGCGCCTCTTGCAGTGCAGCAAGAATTACCCCTTTAAAAAATCATACGCCGGAGGCCTGGTACTGCCCGAAGCAGCGGAGGACCGTTTCGACCGCCTGGTCGATGGTGAGCTCCGTAGTGTCGAGCAGAAAGGCGTCCGGCTCTTGGCGCAGCGGCGCTACCAATCGGGCGGCATCACGCGCATCCCGATCAATAATGTCCTGCTTAATCTGCGGGAGGTTAGCAGATTCTCCCTTGCCGATCAACTGCTTATAGCGGCGAGATGCACGCTCTTCGGCACTGGCGGTCAGAAAAATCTTTACCGCAGCTTGCGGAAACACCACCGAGCCCATGTCCCGGCCATCGGTCACCAGGCCCGGAGCCACGGCAAAATCACGCTGGCGCTGCAACAACGCAGCCCGTACCGCCGGCAGAGCAGCCACTTTCGATGCCCCGTTACCAATATCTTCGGCACGGATGTCGGCACTGACGTCGTTGTCATCAAGCAACACCGCCCCCTGTTCAAATGCGGCGGGCAAACGGCTGGCCAGATCGGCCAGCACAGGCTCGTTGTCCCAAGCCACGCCCAGCCTGCGAGCATGCAAGGCCAGCAAGCGGTAGAGCGAACCAGAATCGAGATAATGAAAGCCCAGGCGCTGGGCAACGATGGCGGCGACGGTTCCCTTGCCGGAGGCAGAAGGGCCATCGATGGTAATGACAGAGACAGACATGGGCTTGATTTGCATCCAGTTGCAGGCAGCGATGAGCGGCACATCACCAAAATGCCGATTTTAGCGCAGCCCCCGGCCATCAGGAACGCTTCTGGCCGGATTTTCTGCCTTAAGGCGGCGCCAAATGCCACCAATCAGCAAGATTGTAGTTTGCACGTTACCCCGACGCCCTTTACAGTGATGGACCACAACGCACAACACCTGTCCGCAGGCACTGTGCGTGATGACAAGACCCGGACACCCTGAACAAGACACTACAGAGACTCAACGCCACGCCATGGAACAGCTCCGCCTTACTCCAACTCCGCACCTTGCCGGCACCATCAAACTACCCGGCTCCAAAAGCATCTCCAATCGCACTTTGCTGCTGGCGGCTCTCTCCAGCGGCAGCACGCTGGTACGCGACCTGCTGGATTCGGATGACATCCGCCACATGCTGGCGGCGCTTGGACTGCTGGGTGTACAGGTGGAGCAGATCGGCAACAGCCGTGATTTTCGGGTACAGGGCGTGGGCGGCGAGTTTCCGGTAAAGAGCGCCGACCTGTTCCTGGGCAATGCTGGCACGGCATTTCGCCCGCTCACCGCTGCGCTGGCGCTGATGCAGGGACACTACCAGCTATCCGGTGTGGCACGCATGCATGAGCGCCCGATCGGTGATCTGGTGGATGCACTGCGCATGACCGGTGCCGATATCAGCTACCAGGGCAACCCTGGCTATCCACCATTGGCCATTCGCCCGGCCAACCTGCATGCTGGCGAAGTCATTCCGGTAAAGGGCAATGTTTCCAGCCAGTTTCTGACCGCCCTCTTGATGGCGCTGCCGCTGACCGGAGAAACCGCCACCATCGAAGTGGTAGGAGAGCTGATTTCCAAACCCTATATCGAAATCACCCTCAACCTGATGTCCCGCTTTGGTGTGCGGGTAGAACGTCAGGGCTGGCAGCGGTTTGTCATTCCGGGCGGCCAGCACTATATCTCGCCGGGCGAAGTACATGTTGAAGGCGATGCTTCCAGTGCCTCCTACTTCCTGGCTGCCGGTGCACTGGCCGGAGGCCCGGTACGAGTGGAAGGCGTGGGCAATAACAGCATTCAGGGTGATGTGAAGTTTGCCGACACCCTGCGCCAGATGGGCGTATCCATCACCATGGGCGACAACTGGATCGAGGCAACGGCCACAGGCAAGCTCAAGGCCATTGATGTCGATCTCAACCACATCCCTGACGCTGCCATGACCATTGCCGTGGCTGCGCTGGCGGCCGATGGCACCACCACCTTGCGCAATATCGCAAGCTGGCGCGTGAAGGAAACCGACCGTCTGTCGGCCATGGCCACCGAGCTGCGCAAGCTGGGGGCCACCGTGGAAGAAGGCCAGGACTATATCCGTATTACCCCGCCCACAAGCCTGACCCCCGATGCCCAGATCGATACCTATGATGACCACCGCATGGCCATGTGCTTCTCGCTGGTTTCGCTGCTGGGCGCACCGGTCATCATCAATGATCCCAAATGCGTGGCCAAGACGTTCCCGGACTACTTCGAAGTACTTGCCACGCTGCGCAGCTAACCTACTTACACCAGCACCACGCCCGTTTTGCGGGCGTTTTTTTATTGCTATAACCCATCAAAAAACACAATATATAGATATTTTTGCAAATAAAGACACTACAAAATGAGTAACCTCTACACCATCCGCCGTGAATTCATGCAGCAGTTTGACCTGCCCGCCCCCAGTCAGCCCAGGCTGCATGGCAACACACTGGCAATGTGGGAAAACATGCTGCACGAAGAAATGGCCGAGTTTCTGCATGCCCTGCAAGAATTTAAACAAATGGGTGAATGCAGCCAGGATGAGCAGCAACGCCGCATGGCCGAACTTACGGCAGAGGGGGTGGATGTACTGAACGTGCTGACCGGCTTGCTGCTGTCACAAGGCATGCCACTGGAAGCGATGACCGAGGCCATTCATCAGGCCAATCTGCGCAAGCAGATAAATGGCAAGGTGGTGAAGCGCGCAGATGGCAAAATCTTGAAGCCGGATGGCTGGCAGCCTGCAGACAAGCTTGCCGTCATCCGATGCTCGGTTTTACTGAGCCCGGACAATAGCTCGCAGGATTAAGTCTGCTTTAATAAAGGTTGGTTAACATCCCATCCGATCAATCTGGATTCACCTACGGTCAAGGGGAACTTGCATGCTGAAAAATTCACAACACAGTTACGGACGCCTGGCCCGTGCCTTTCACTGGCTGAGTGCCCTGGCAGTGATTGCCGCACTGGCTTTCATCGAATTCAAGGATATTGCCCCCAAGGGCAGTTCGCTGCGCGACTTTCTAAAGTCCGGCCATTTCCAAGCCGGCATCATCGTACTGATGTTATTCATACCGCGCCTGCTGTGGCGGCTGGCCAACCGGGTACCCGACATCACGCCGACACCACAGCCTGCGGCCATGCTGCTGGCCCATGCTGCTCACTGGCTGCTATACGGACTGATGCTGGCCTTGCCCATCCTGGGTATTGCCATCGTGCAGGGCAATGGCAAGGACGTGGTGTTTCTGGGTAGCACGCTGCCGGTATTTTTCTCGCTGGGCAAGGAAACCGCGCACAACCTGAAAGAAATTCACGAAGCGCTGGGTAATCTGCTGCTGTGGCTGGCCATCTTCCATGCTGCGGCTGCGGTCTGGCATCACCGTTTTGTCAAGGATGATACCCTCACCCGCCTGACCGGCCCGATTCGCCCTTGATTCTGACACAGACACCCCGTAGCCCACGGGGTGTCTTGCATTTCGGGCTGGCTGATCAGCGCAAGTCTCTTTGCCACAGGGCAATCACCATGGCCAGCCCCGCCAGTAGTGCCAAGGCCAGCAAGGCATGATCGCAGGCAATCAGCACCGCCTGCTGCGTCACCTGGGCTGACAACCGTGCAAGACCAAGCGGATCCAACCCTATTCCCCACTGCTGCAGGCTAAGAGCGTCCAGGCGATCCAGCAGGCTCATGCGCGCCACCGCCTCCCCCGCCTGCAATTGCAGAGCAGCCAAGCCGGTTCCCATCGCCATGGCCAGTTCACGCAAGATGTTTTTCAATTGGTAGGCATGGGCAAAGTCTTCCGTCTGCACTTCGGCATAAGTCATGGCCGCAATCTGCAATACCGACAGCACCGGCACCAAGCCATGCAGCAGTACGGCTGGCAATACGCTGGCCAGTGCCGCGCCCGGCATGCTCACCTGCGATAGCCACACACAGCAGAGCAATAGCAGGCCAAAGCCCAAGGCCAGCACATGGTGACGCCGCGTCAACCAACGACTGGCATACAGATAGGACATGGCCATCAGTACCGTCACCAGGCTGCCCATGCTCATCACCCAACCCGTGGTGACAAAGTCGAAACCCAGCCCGTGCTGCAGCATGGCAGACAACAAATAAGACCAAATCCCGTTGCACAGGTAGTAAAGCGCATAAAACGCCAGCCCCATCAGATAACGCCGTCGCAATACTGCATGCAGCTGCAACCAGGGGTCCGGGTGGGTATGGCTGCGCCGCCAGGCTAACAATAACAAGCCAGCCCCAGCCAGCAAGGCCAACCACATGCCAGGGCGGGCGCTAAAACGCAAAAAGCGCAAATCCTCCAGAGTATGCAATACCAGCAAGGCCCCCAGCCCCAGCGCCGCCACGGCCAGCCAATCCAGCTCCCCGGCCTGGGCACGGGTGGGCGCACCGGCATGCCGGGGATAGCTGATTTGTACCAGCAGCAATAGCAAGGGAACCAAACCGGCCTGCAACCAGAAAATCGCCTGCCAGCCCCAGTCCTCCACCAGCAAGGCTGATAGCCACGGGGCAATGCCGGACAGGCCAAACAAGCCCAGCAGAAAGCCATACATCAGCGGCTTACGCTCCTTGGGTTGTGCTACCAATTGCAACAGAATGCGCGAGGCGGTAAACAGCCCACCACCGCCCAGCCCTTGAAACAGGCGCGCCACCGCCAGGCTGGTGATTCCTTCCGCCAGGGCACAGCCCACACTGCCGGCCATGAACAGCAGCAAGGCCCACTCGGTATAACGCCGGTAACTGATCAAGGTGGCAAAGCGCCCCAGCAAAAGATTGACCAGCACCGCGCCCACGGCAAAGCTGGTCAAAGCCCACAAATACTCTTGCGGCGCTGCGGCCACCCCGCCCTGAATCGCCCCGCCCGCCACGCCCATCATGCTGACCGCAACAAAATCCGCCCCCGTCACCAGGCCCAAGGTGAGGCCAAACAACCGCACCTGCCAGGGACGGCACTCGGGGTGGGCTTGCAATAGCACGGGATATGCATTCATTCGGATAGGGACTGTGGGCTGGGATGGATCACGCTGACTATAAAGATCATGTTATTTTGAATAAATCGTCAAAATTGAAATGATTATTCAATGTCACGTACAAACGACTGGAATGATTGGTACCTGTTTAACTGCGTGGCGCAGTTGGGCAGCTTTAGCCGGGCGGCCGAACGACTGCAACTGCCAAAATCGACAGTCAGCACCGCCTTGACACGACTGGAACTAAAACTGGGATCACGCTTGCTCGAGCGCAGTACCCGCCATCTACGGCTGACCGAGGCGGGCTTTCATCTGCTGGAAGAAATCAGCCCCTTGTTTGCCAGGCTGGAGGACGTGGCCGACCACTTGCAAGGCCAGGCGGAAGCACCACTCAGGGGCACACTGCGCATTGCCGCGCCGTACGAGTTCGCCAGCCTGCACCTGAGCCCGGTGCTGTGCGACATCATGCTGGCGCATCCGGACTTGCACATCGAGGTGGATGTCGTCAGCAATCAGACCGACCCGCTGGGCAGCGGCCACGACCTGAGTTTTGTGATGACCAGCCAGCCCTTGCCGGATTCCAGCCAACTGGGCAAACGCCTGTACACCCTGCAGCAGGGTCTGTTTGCGGCCCCCGCTTTGCTGGCCGAACGCGGCCGGCCACAGCACCCTTCCGAGCTACAGGACTGGCCCCTGCTGGGGGCCGCCAGCGCCCTGCCCTGGGTATTCCAGCATGCCGACGGCAGCCACTACGCCTTGCAGCAGGCGCTGCATCTGCAAACTGCCAATGCCGGCCTGCGCCTGCAGGCAGCCATTACCGGGCGCGGAGTGTGTCTGGTATCGCGCAATTTTGCCGCTGCGGCGCTGGCCGCCGGACAGCTACAAAGCCTTCTCAACGACTGGACCCTGCCCCCGCTGAAAACCTATGCGCTGGTGCCCAATCGCAGCTTGCTCCCCACCAAGACCCGCCTGTTACTCGACGGGCTGGAACAGCATTTTGCCGCGACAGAACGACAAGCAGTCCACACCAGCAGCCGGTAACGCCAAGAAAAAAGGACGTCTCCCGACGTCCTCCTTGGCTGTAGATGCGGCTAGTGATCAGCGCGTTCACGGCCAGGCCGGAGCCAGCCAATTCGGTACAATTGTCATTACTCAACCAGCGTTGGATTCTGTTGCACGGCGCAATCACGCAAGCTGTCGGCCAAAGCGGTATGTGCATGGGTGCGCGCCCATCTGGCCATCTTAATCTGCGCCTCCGGGTCTCCCAATAAAGCCGCACGCCAGCGCAGGCTGGTGATAAGCGACGACATACCAGTACTTGACATGGCCGCATCGTAACTGGACTGAATCTCAATAACATCAGCCAGCCTGTTATAGGTGGCAGGAACCTGATGGCTGGACAGCCAATAAAGCATCGGGATGGTGCCCTCCCAAAATTCATTGTCCAGCGTCAGCGATATCCAGCGATCCACTGCACGCCAGCTGCCCAACTGCGCGGCTTCGAAATAGGCCAACTTCTGCTCATTACCTGCAGGCAGGTTGGCAGCCTTAGCAAAAGCTTGCTCTGCTTGCACATTTACTACCGGTTGATAAGGCTGACAACGGAATGACTGGCTGGAGATTTTAGCCACAGGCAGGCGGACCCACTTATTATGCTCTGCTAAAAACTTAATGTAGGCTTCGGCGATAGGCCAAGCGTCTTTTTGGCCCTCGAGCGCCCACGTGAGCACATTTTTCTTAAACACATCCCGCTCTTCGATTTCAGTATCGCTTTCAGTACGACTGGTACGGATGAGTTGCATACACGCCTGCAATGCTTTTACCGGACGTTGCCAACACTCTGCCAATATCTCCCACTCTTCCCAATCGCCATTATCCAAACTTATCTCATAGCGTGAACCTCCAGCCGGATCAGGAACAATCAACGCACGTCTTTGGTTATCAACAACACCACGGGACAGAAGCTGGCCATTGCCATTACGCCATATATAACGGATCCCTTTTTCCGGCAAGGGAAAGTCTATCTCGGCACCTTGCATAACAAGCAGATAAGGACGAATCCCAGCCTCGGCCTCGCGCCTGGCTTCGCGGGCTAATTCTTCCTTACGGTTTGCCACCAAGGGGAGGCAAGCAGCCTCATCGGCACAGGATAATTGTGGTAAACCACCTTCCCACCAGCCAGTAATCACGAATAATGAACCTTGCCATACGCCCAGCCGATTTCGTTCAAACTCTGCAATCTCCTCAGCGTAAGCTTCGCGCGGAATTGAGGCACGAGCAAATCCAGACAGTACCCCACGATGCGTCCACCCCTCGTAGCGCCGGCCAGACCGACAACTTTGCTCAAACTTGCCTTCAGTCAGGCCATGCAGAAAACTGCCCCGCGTAGTGCATGCCTCTCCACGATCAAGTCCGTCTGTTATCTTCAACACGCCACTGCCATGGAGTCTTCCCTCTAGCATCTCTCCATCAAAATGCATCCGCTCCGTGTCATCATCAACCACGGTTAGAATCCCCTTGCCTGCCGCTTTGCCATTTTGGCAAGCACCGGACCAGTTGACCTTTCGCTGAGCTGATATCTCGCGTTCCTCATCAATCCAGACTTTGCATCCTGCCGGCTCACTACTTGCCCAGCCAGGTAGGTCAAACACACCCACCTCATTAGCATAAGTAAATGGCGCCGCGAACAACGGCAGGCTTAGCACGATACGGAAAATGAGTTGCTGATACGGAAACTCTGACATGTCATCACTCGCAAAATAGTGACGCTAGCCAAGCCAGACCGGCCATGGGCAGAAATTCGGACTGGATAATAAAAATGGCTTGATCACCCACTTAACATGATCAAAACCATTATTGTTGTCACGGGATGGTGGTAAACAGCCATCCATTTGGCCATTTCACTCATGCATGGGTCGACCCTCGCACCACCAAGCGGCCAGACAACACCACCTTACGCGCACTGCGCGCCGGGTCTTCCAGTCGTTCCAGCAGCATCTTCATTGCGGTGCGGCCAATGTCGTACACCGGCTGTTCGATCACCGTCAGGCCGGGGCCGGCCAGTTCGGTCCAGTTGTCATTGTCAAAGCCGGCCAGCGCCAGTTGCTCCGGGATGGCAATACCGGCCTTGCGCGCCCCACGCAACATGCCCAGCAACACCAGGCCATTGCTGGCAATCAAGGCCTGTGGCGGCGAGGGTTCGCGCAACCAGTCATACATTGCCTGCTCCGCCGCTTCCGGGGTGGGGGCAATAAAGCGTGCTTCCGCTTGCAGGCCTTGCTGCTGCATGGCGGCCACCACACCGGCGTGGCGTTCGGCACCCGTGGTACTGGTATTGCCAAACAGGCCGCCAATGCGGCGATAGCCCTGTGCCAGCAAATGCTCCACCAGCAGGCTGGCGGCCTCGGCATTGTCCAGCACCACGGCATCGGCCTGGCCGGGCGGCGCGGCGCGGTCGATCAGTACCACCGGGAAGCCCAATTGCTGCGGGTCCAGCTTTTGCGCCGTGGCACGGGTGGGGGCAAAAATAACCCCAGTGACCCGCTCTTCCTGCATCAGCCGCAGATACATGGCTTCTTTTTGCGGGTTTTCGTCGGTATTGCACAGGATGACGCGCATGCCCACCGCGTAGGCGGCGTCCTCTACTGCGCGGCTGACCGCAGTAAAAAAGGGGTTGCGGATATCGGACACAATCAGACCGATGGTATGACTATGCTGAGAGCGCAGCCGGCGCGCCGACAGATTGGGCAGATAACCGGTGGCGGCCACGGCGGCTTCCACTTTCTTGCGCAGCACATCGCTGACCGGGCCATCACCCAGCGCCCGCGACACCGTTGCCACCGACACCCCGGCAGCCCGGGCTACATCCTTGATGCGTACCGTCATTTTGCAATCGTTTTCAGTCAGGTTGTCGTGATCCTGCATCAAGTGAAAAAGCTTTGCAAGCCTTTAATTACAAGGATCATTAAAGATTGAAGTCGTGTTTTATCAAGATGATCTACGATCAATATTGACAGGTGTTGTGTAATCGATTTCAATGCCAGCAACGCAACACCAGACAATAGCCAGCACGGCCCCTTTTTGGGTGCAATGCAGCAAAATAACAGTACCAGGAGACCACTCCCGATGTCGCACGATCTGATCCATCCGGAACTGATTTGCCTTGCTACCGCCCCGGCCAGCAAGGAAGAAGCCATCCGTCAGGCTGGCCAGCTGCTGGCTAATGCCGGTTGCATCGACGCCGCCTATATCGATAGCCTGCTGGCACGCGAAGCCGTGGCCAACACCTTTCTGGGCCACGGCGTCTCCATTCCGCACGGCATGGTGGAAGACCGCCACCTGATCAAGCGTACCGGTATTGCTATTCTGCAAATTCCGCAGGGACTGGAATGGAATCCGGGCCAGACTACCCACCTGCTGTTTGCCATTGCCGCCCAGTCGGACGAACACATCCAGCTGCTGCGCCGCCTGACTCGCTTGCTGCAAGACGAGCCCCGCCTGCAGCAGCTGTTTGCCACCAGCAATCCGCAAGAGCTGATTGCCGCCCTGTCCGACACAGCTGCCGCACCGGCTGCACCGCAGGAACCGGCGGGCGATCTGGCGGAAAAATTTGAATGGCTAGTGGATTATCCCAACGGCCTGCATGCCCGCCCGGCGACAGCATGGGTGGAAACCGCGCGCCAATACGCGGCACAGGTACAAGTGCGTCACGGCCACCATGTGGCTGACGCCAAGAACATGATTTCCCTGCTGCAACTGGGCCTGCAACGTGGCGACCGCCTGATCGTGTCCGCCGAAGGCAGCGATGCCGCCGCCCTGCTGCAAGCCCTGCAAGGGGTGATGACCCGCCTGACCGCACAGGAACAAACCGACGCCGCGCTGGCCGCACAAAAAGCCCAGGCCCAGCGTAGCGAAAACAACTGGCAGCCGCCGGGCCACCCGCTAGAAGTGGCCGGCATCAGCGCCAGCCCCGGCCTGGCAATTGGTCAGGTGCATGTGCTCACCCACGGCCTGCCCGCCATTCCCGATCACCCGCTGGCCTTGGCCGAAGCCGGTGACAAGCTGCACACCGCACTGGCCGATACCCGTGCCGAACTGGCCAAGCTGGCCGAAGACACCGCCCAGCGACTGGGTAATGCCGAAGCCGCCATTTTCAAGGCGCAGGCCGAGCTGTTGAGCGATACCGACCTGATCACCCTGTCCTGCCAGCTGATGGTGGAAGGCCACGGCGTGGCCTGGTCCTGGCATCAGGCGGTGGAGCGCCTGGCCGACCGGCTGGCCGCGCTGGGCAACCAGCTGCTGGCCGCCCGTGCTGCCGACCTGCGCGACGTGGGCCGCCGTGTGCTGGGCAAGATCGACCCCAGCCTGCAAGCCACCACTCTGTCCGAGCTGCCGGACAACTGCATTCTGCTGGCCAGCGATTTGTCGCCGTCCGACACCGCCGGGCTGGATACCAATAAGGTGATTGGCCTGGCCACCGCCCAGGGCGGCCCCACCTCGCACACTGCCATTCTGGCGCGCACCCTCGGCCTACCCGCGCTGGTAGCCGGTGGCCCCGGCCTGCTGGGCGTGGCCAATGGCACGGCTGCCATTCTGGATGGCCAGGCTGGCCGCCTCTACCTGAATCCGGGTGAAGCCGATCTCAAGTCAGCCCGCGACTGGATGGCACAACAGCAGCTGCGCAAGGAACGCGAAGAAGCCGAACGCAGCCTGCCAGCCCAAACCCGTGACGGCCACAGCGTGGAAGTGGCCGCCAACGTCAATCGCCCGGACCAAGTGGCCGCCGCCATTGCCGCCGGTGCCGAAGGCGTGGGCCTGATGCGTACCGAATTCCTGTTCCTGGAACGTGACGACAGCCCGGACGAAGAAGAACAGTTCGCTACTTACCAAGCCATGTTGCAGGCTCTGGAAGGCCGCCCGCTGATCGTGCGCACGCTGGATATCGGCGGCGACAAGCAAGTGCCCTACCTCAACCTGCCGCATGAGGAAAACCCCTTCCTCGGCATGCGTGGTGCCCGTCTGCTGCTGCGCCGCCGCGACCTGCTGGAACCGCAACTGCGTGCACTGTATCGCGCCGCCCGTGGTGGTCAGCCGCTGTCCATCATGTTCCCGATGATTACCTCGCTGAAGGAAATCACCCGCCTGAAGGGCCTGTGTGAAGGCATTCGCCGCGAGCTGAACGCCCCGGTGGTGCCGATCGGCATCATGGTGGAAGTGCCTGCCGCCGCCACCCTGGCCGACAAACTGGCCGAGCATGTGGACTTCTTCTCCATCGGCACCAACGACCTCACCCAGTACACACTGGCTATCGATCGCCAGCACCCGGAACTGGCCGCCGAAGCCGACAGCCTGCACCCGGCGGTGCTGCGCCTGATTCACCAGACGGTACAAGGCGCAGCCCAGCATGGCCGCTGGGTGGGCGTGTGCGGTGGCATTGCTGGCGACCCCTTTGGTGCCGCCCTGCTCACCGGCCTGGGTGTGAACGAACTGTCCATGAGTCCGCGCGACATCGCCAGCGTCAAGGCCCGCCTGCGTGGCAGCGACTTTGCCAAACTGGCCGAGCTGGCACAGCAAGCGCTGGATTGCGATAGCGCCGAAGAAGTGCGCGCCCTGCAGAGCCTGCTGTCATGAACGGCCCGCTGATTACCATCACCCTGAACCCGGCCATCGACCAGACGGTGTGTGTGCAGGATTTTCAGCCCGGCAGCGTCAATCTGGCGCTGTCCAGCACCAGCAATGCCGGAGGCAAGGGCGTCAACGTGGCCAGCTGTCTGGCCGACTGGGGCTTGCCGGTGCTGGCCACCGGCCTGCTGGGACGCAATAACAGCGAAGCGTTTGAAGCGCTGTTCAAGGACAAAGGCATTGCCGACCGCTTTATCCGCGTGCCGGGCGATACCCGCGTCAACATCAAGTTGTCCGATCAGGCCAATGCCAGCACCACCGACATCAACCTGCCCGGTTTGAGCGTAGGCGAGGCGCAATGGGAACGCCTGCTGACCCTGCTGGCCGCCGACGTCAATCCGGGCAGCCAGATCGTGCTGGCCGGCAGCCTGCCGCAAGGACTGGAGCCGGAACGGCTGCCGGTGCTGATTGGCAAGCTGCGCCAATGGGGCGCGCATGTGCTGCTGGACAGCAGCGGTGCCGCACTGGCCACCGCACTGGCCGCGCCACGCGCCAGCCTGCCGGACTGCATCAAGCCCAATCGCCACGAACTGGAACAATGGGCTGGCCGTGCACTGCCCACCCTGGACGACGTGCTGGCCTGCGCCCGCCAACTGCAACAGGCCGGTGTGGCCGAGGTGGTGGTGTCGCTGGGTGAAGAAGGCGCGCTGTTTGTACTGGACGACGGCCCGGCCTTGCTGGCCCGCCTGCCGGTACAGAACCCGCTCAGCACCGTGGGTGCTGGTGATGCTCTGGTAGCTGGCCTGAGTGCCGCACGCCACCAGCGCCTGGCCGGTGAAGACCGCGCCCGGCTGGCCGTGGCCTTTGCCACCGCCAAGCTGGCCCGCATCGGCCCCCACCTGCCGGAACGCAGCCAGGTGGAACAACTGGCACGGCAAGTGGAAGTGCAGCACTTACAGCAAGAGCGGTTAACAAAATAGCGCAGCGTCCCTGAGGCAAGGCGCGCCGACGCAGACAGTACAAGCAGTACGGCTAGGAGGCGCAACGCCGCATCAGGTTTTTTGTTAGCGGCTCTAAACCATCATGCTGCGGGCGGGCAACGCTCACCCACCCCCGCCACGCGGCAGATCATCAGCAAAGCAACAACAACAGGCAGATAAAACTAGGAGAAAGACAATGGCAAACCTGCTGGCAGTGATTGCAGCTCCCGATCGCAGCACCCAGTCCATGCTGGCTGGCGAAGCGCTGCGCCAGGCGGCTACCCGGCTGAAACACAAGATCGATGTAGAAATCCACACCGCACAAGGCGTGCAGCAGCCGCTGAGTGCCAGCGCCATTGCCGACGCCGACGCCGTGCTGCTGATTGGCGAAGCTGCCGCGCAAGATGTGCGCTTTGCCAACAGCCACACTCTGCTCAGCTCGCTGGAAGCAGTGCTGGCCGATGCCGAAGGCCAGCTCAAGGCCAGCCTGAATGCCCAAACCGCCAGCAGCGCACTGCGCATTGTCGGCATCACCTCCTGCCCCACCGGTATTGCCCACACCTTCATGGCCGCCGAAGGCCTGAGCCAGGCCGCGCAAAAGCTGGGCCACAGCATCCGCGTGGAAACCCAGGGTTCGGTCGGTGCACAAGACACGCTGACGGCGGATGAAATCCGCCTGGCCGATGTAGTGATCATTGCCGCCGACACCCAGGTGGACCTGTCGCGCTTTACCGGCAAGCGTCTGTTCTCCAGCGGCACCAAACCGGCCATCAATGATGGTGAAAATCTGGTACGCCGTGCCATTGCCGAAGCCCAGCCACACGGTGCCAGCCAGGCCGCCAGCAACCAGGCCGCCGCACCGGCAGCCAGTGGCCAGAGCGAACAGCGCAATGGCGCTTACAAACACCTGATGACCGGTGTGTCCTTCATGCTGCCTTTCGTCACCGCGGGCGGCATCATGATTGCGCTGGCGTTTGCGCTGGGCGGTATTTACGCCTTTGACGACGCCCACAAGGGCACACTGGCCTGGGCCTTGTTCCAGATTGGTGCCAAGTCCGCCTTTGCGCTGATGGTGCCGATTCTGGCCGGTTATATTTCTTACTCCATCGCCAACCGTCCGGGCATTGCCCCCGGCATGGTGGGTGGCATGCTGGCCGCCAGCCTGGGTTCCGGCTTTCTGGGTGGTATCGCCGCCGGTTTCATCGCTGGTTACGGCACGGATTTCCTCAACAAGAAAATCCAGCTGGGCCGCAATCTGGATGGCCTGAAGCCGGTGTTGATTCTGCCGGTGCTGGGTTCCTTGCTGGTGGGCCTGCTGATGATCTACGTCATCGGCACGCCGGTGGCCGGCCTGCTGGCCATGCTGACCGATGCCCTCAAGAGCATGCAGGGCAGCAGCGCCTTGCTGCTGGGTGCCATTCTGGGCGCGATGATGGCCTTTGATATGGGCGGCCCGGTGAACAAGGCAGCCTACGCCTTTGCTACCGGCCTGATCGCCAGCCAGGTGTACACCCCGATGGCTGCCGTCATGGCCGCCGGCATGACGCCGCCGCTGGGTATTGCGCTGGCCACCAAGCTGTTTGCCGACCGCTTTACCGCCGACGAGCGCGAAGCTGGCAAGGCCGCTGGCGTGCTGGGTATTTCCTTCATCAGTGAAGGTGCCATCCCGTTTGCCGCCCGCGATCCGCTGCGCGTGATTCCGTCGCTGATGGTGGGTTCCGCCGTAACCGGTGCCATCTCCATGACCATGGGTGTGGAACTGAAAGTGCCGCACGGTGGCGTGTTCGTACTGCCCATCCCCAATGCGGTGACCCATCTGGGATCCTATCTGGTGGCGCTGGTAGTGGGTACAGTGCTGACCGCCGTGATGCTGCGCGTACTGAAAAAACCGCTGGCACAGTAAACCCTATCCGGCCCGGCAGCGCAGATCTGCTGGCCGCTTAACAGTTTCTCTCTCTCGGGCCAACTCCTTTGCGGGTTGGCATTTTTTTGTCCTTTACTGCGCAATTCCCACGACAAAAACCGAAGTTTCCAGACTGCAATGACCAAAGCAGTGCCGGGCTGCACTGCTATGGTAGGCCCCATTCCCGCCTAGGCTCTGGAGAACCGCACCATGTCTGCCCCTGCCCTGTCCGCCGCTGATGTCAAACTGGGCCTTGGCGAGAAAATCGCCTATGGCCTGGGTGATATGGCATCCAATCTGTCGTTTGGTGCCGTCTCGCTATTTCTGCTGTTTTTCTACACCAATATCTTTGGCCTGAGCGCTGGCGAAGCCAGCCTGATTTTCCTGATTGCCCGCATCCTCGACGCGCTGTTCAATATTCTGCTGGGCTACGCCATCGACAAGACCCACAGCCGCCACGGCAAGTTGCGGCCTTATCTTTTGTATGGCGCGCTGCCGCTGGGTGTGCTGACCGTGCTGTGCTTCAGCACCCCGGACACCAGCTACAAGTTTGCCTATGCTCAGGCCAGCTATACCCTGTACTGCCTGGCCTACACCACGGTGAACACGCCTTATTCGGCCATGAACAATATGCTGACCCAGCACGCCATGTCGCGCTCCTCGCTGTCGGTCTACCGCATGCTGTTTGCCACGCTGGGCTACTTTGTGGTGTCGGTATATGCCGAGCAGCTGATTCGCCGCTTTGCCGACCCGCGCACCGGCTACCAGCTCACCATCGCCCTGTGTGCCGTGCTGGCCACCCTGCTGTTTTACGCCTGCTTTGCCATGACCAAGGAACGCATCCGGCAGGACAAGGCAGAAGCCCCCAGCCTGCGCCAGATGGTGCAGGCCATTAGCGCCAACCGGCCCTTGTTCCAGCTATCGATGTTTACCGTGTTTACCTATATCGCCTACAGCGTGTGGATGGCCGCCGCCATCTACTACATCCAGTACGTGCTGCGCGACCCGGCTTATACCGCCAGCTTTTTTGCCATCCAGACCGTGGCCAATCTGTTCGGCACCATTGCCTCGGAACCGCTGATTGCCCGCTGCGGCAAAAAAAGACTGACCCTGCTCACCCTGAGTGCCGGAGCGCTGGCGCTGGCCTATCAGTACTGGCTGGCAGGTGACAGCCGACTGGCCATCATGGCCTGCGTCTGCCTATACAGCGCCGCCATGGGCAGCATCTTTGTCTGCATGTACGCCATGCTGGCCGACACGGTGGAATACGCCGAATGGCAGCACCATGTGCGTACCGAGGGCGCCATTTACGGCTATTTCAACTTCATCACCAAGGTGGCCATGGCCATTGCCGGTGGGCTGGCCGGGCTCATCCTGCAATATGCCGGTTATGACGCCGCTCACATCACCGCGCGAGCGCAGGACTGGATCGCCCTGATGATGACGCTGATTCCCGCCGCCATGTTCGTGCTCGCCCTGCTGTTTGTACTGCGCTATCAGCTGGATGAAGACAGCTATCTGCGCATGGTTGGCCAAATCGAGGCACGCAAGCAACACGCCGCCACCCCAGTACAGGAGTCCTGAAATGACATCCACCCATGCAGAACTGATCGCCCGCATGCGCCCGCAAGACAAGGTCAAGCTGCTCAGCGGCCAGGGCCTGTGGCGCAGCGCCAGCCTGCCTGAGTACGGCATCTGCGGCTTTGTCATGACCGATGGCACTTATGGCGTGCGCTACAGCAGTGCCCAGATTGACCAGCAGCAAAGCTGGAATATCAGTGACTTTCTGGCGGTAATTCAGCAGGACGCAGGCCAACAGGCAGACGACGGCGGCAAGGGCGGCTCGGAAGCGCTGTTCGGCCACTCGCGCCCGGCCACCTGTTTTCCCAATGGCTCCAGCCTGGCCTGCAGCTGGGATGTGAACCTGGTACAGCAAATGGGCCGAGCGCTGGGCATCGAATGCCAGTCCATGGGCGTGGGCCTGCTGCTGGGGCCGGGCATCAATATCCGCCGCACCCCGCTGGCCGGACGTGGTTACTAGTATTACTCAGAAGACCCGCTGCTCAGCGGCGATCTGGCCGCCGCGCTGATCAACGGTCTGCAACAGGAAGGGGTAGGTGCCAGCCTCAAGCACTTTGCCTGCAACAACTCGGAATTCCAGCGCACCGAGATGGACTCCATCGTCGAAGAACGGGCGCTACGTGAAATCTATCTGTACGGTTTCCAGCGCGCCATTGCCAAGGCCAGGCCGTGGACGGTGATGTCTTCTTACAACCGGCTGAACGGACAACAAACCTCGCAGCACCACTGGCTGCTCACCCAGGTATTGCGCGCAGAGTGGGGCTATCAGGGGCTGGTGATGTCTGACTGGTATGGCATCAAGGATCGCCCGGCGTCCTTGCTGGCCGGCAATGAACTGGCCATGCCGGAAAACCCGCTGGACAATGCCGAACTGCTGGCCGCCATCGAACAAGGTCGCATTCCGCAGGAGGTACTCGACAACGCCTGTCTGCACCTATTGCAACTGATCGACAAAGTGCAGGCTGGCCGCCGCCCCGGCACCAAGGCTGATTTTGCCGCCCACCATCAGCTGGCACGGCAGATTGCCGCCGAATCCCTGGTATTGCTGAAGAATGACCACGACCTGTTGCCACTGGATGGCCAGCAGCTGCACCGCTTGGCGGTCATCGGCAAACCGGCACGGCAGCCGGTGATACAGGGCTCGGGCTGCGCCACCACCCAGCCCTGGCAGCTGGACTGCCCGCTGGATGAAATCCGCGCACTGGCAGGCAGTGGCGTGCAGATTGACTATGCCGTCGGCGCACCGCACGACGAACACGACGACGAGGCAGCACTGCAACAAGCCTGCGCCATCGCTGCCGCCGCCGAAGTGGCGGTGGTGTTTGTCAGTACCCCCATCGGGGTGGACGGTGAAAATGGCGACCGCCAGCATCTGGGCCTGCTGCCCAGTCACGAGCGCCTGATCGCGCGGCTGGCCGTCGTGCAGCCCAAGCTGGTGGTGGTGCTGTGCAATGGCGATGCCGTACTGATGCCCTGGCTGCCGCAGGTGCCTGCCGTGCTGGAATGTTTTTTTGCCGGTCAGGGCATGGGCCATGCGGTGGCTGCCACGCTGTTTGGCCACAACAACCCCAGCGGCAAGCTCACCACCACGCTGCCCAATACCTTGGAAGAAACCCCGGCCTATCTGCATTACCCCGGCGAAAATGGCCGCCATCTGTATGGGGAAAGCTTGTTCGTGGGCTACCGCTATTACGACAAACGCCAGCTGCAACCGCTGTTTCCCTTCGGCTTTGGCCTGAGCTACACCCGCTTCGACTACCGCAAGCTGCAGCTCTCCAGCAACAGCATGGATGAACACGACACGCTGCGTCTTAGCGTGGACATTCACAACATCGGCACCCGCGCCGGCCAGGAGATTGTGCAGCTGTACATCGCCCCGCCGCCGGGTGCGCTGGCGCGACCAGCACAGGCCTTGCGCGGCTTCGTCAAACTCGACATCCCGGCAGGCGGCATGCGCCAGGCACAGTTCACCCTGCAGCGTGAGGATTTTGCCTGTTACGACCCGGCCCACACGGCCTGGGTAGTGGAGAGTGGCCAGTATGCAATCCGTATCGGCGCATCCAGCCGCGACATCCGCCAGCAAGCCATGCTGACCGTCCACAGCAAGCCGCTTTATCCCCGGCTAACCGCCGACTCCTCACTGGTGCAGCTTACCCGGCATCCACCCATGCTGCAGGCGGTGGCCCAACTGGTGGCCAGCAAGTGTCCACTGAGCGTGGAGCAAGCGCAGGCCAAACTGGTCAGCATGGCACCCGATATGTTCGGCGGCCTGTTCATCACCCTCACCGCCATGCTGGAACTGAATATCAGCCGCGACGAGCTGCACCAGATACTGCAGCGCTTTAATGACATGCATCCAGAAAACGCCCGCTAGGCATCGCGGTTTTTTCATCTCAACGTCAAGACGCTGTCACATGACAAGACGACAATTCCTCCCGAGCCAGCTACTGGTGCTGGATTGTCTCTTGTTCCGTTGTTTCTTCTCGGCTTTACTCTCGGGCCAACCCTTTACCGGGTTGGCACTTTTTTGGCAGTTCAGCTGCACGACAAGCGCCCGACACTTCGTCCGCATCAGGTAAATAAACGCAAAAGCCCACCGCACAGGCTTGCTGCGGCGTCATGTCCTCTGCATGGTTAGCTGTTTTCCACCGCCAGGTCAGCACCGCATGATTACCGTCACCACGCCGCAGCCAGTCAACTATCCGCCACTGGCCCCAGCGGCAGCCACTGGCAGCCCCAACCCCGCCAACACAACACCAGCCGTAGCGCCCAGTGCTGCTGCCGTGCCACCGGTACCGGATGGCCGCATCAATACCTATGCCTGATCAGCGCGCGGTATTACCGCCGTCCACCGCCAGCGTGGTGCCGGTGACAAAGCTGGCATCAGCAGACAATAGAAAACGCACCGCCCGAGCGATTTCCTCTGGCCGTGCGGTGCGCCCCAACGGCACCCCGCCCTCCACCGTGAGCGAGGGCGTATCCGGCCCGGCGGCGGCACGTTCTGCCGCCCAGCGTTCTACCTCGGTATCCCCCGGACACACCGCATTGATGCGGATGTGGTCACGCGCATGGTCCAACGCCATCGCCCGCGTCATCTGCACCACCGCGCCCTTGCTGGCGCAATAGGCCACGGCGGCTTCGCCCGCCACCAGCCCCCAGTCCGAAGCATTGTTGACAATAGCGCCGCCACCCTGCGCCCGCATGGCGGGAATAACCGCCTTGCACATGCGCCAGACCGCCGTCACATTCAGGTTCATCACCGTGGCCCAGTCCTGCTCGCTGGTAGACTCAGCCGTTCCCCCCAGCACCACACCGGCATTATTGAACAGGCCGTCGATGCGCCCGTGACGGGCCAGCATAGCCGCCACCGTCTGCGCGGTGGCAGCGGTATCCAGTTGATCCAGCAGCCAGTATTCCACCGCCAGCCCCTCGGCCTGCAAAGCCTGCTGCAAGGCCATGCCCTCCGCCTGCCTGCGCCCGGTAAACAACACCAGGGCACCATCCCGTGCCAATAACTGTACTGTTGCCTTGCCAATGCCGGATGTACCACCGGTCACCAACATCACACGCTGCTGATCCGCCATACGCCGTCTCCCCGTCCTCGCTCTGTCATGCTCAAAGCCATCGTCTAGCCGCGCAATTGGCGCTAGACTGCCGGCTGCCCTTTTCACCCGCATGCATCATGAAATCGAAATCCTCTTCCGGCGGCCTGGTTTATTCCACCGAACATGGCCGCATGTGTCCGGGCTGCCGCCAGCCGGTTGACGCCTGTATCTGCCAGCAGCACACCCTGCCCAGCGGCGATGGCATCGTACGCGTCAGCCGTGAAAACAAGGGCCGTGGCGGCAAAACCGTTACCGTGGTAAAAGGCGTGCTGCGCGATGCTGCCGGCCTGACGGCATTGGGCAAGCAGCTGAAAGCTGCCTGTGGCACGGGCGGCACCATCAAGGATGGCATCATCGAAATCCAGGGTGACCATGTGGCCACCATCATCACTGCCTTGCAAAAACAGGGTTTCACAGTGAAACGCGCGGGCGGTTGAATCCTGCTCCACGTCCCCGACAGACCGGCCGGACTGAGCCCCCATTGGGATAACGCACCTAACTGCCCACACTGCCGCCCACGCTGAAAAAATACAACATTAATTTTCAATATATGAAAATTTGTTTTAATTTTTTCACAAAATTCTTGTCTGCCTGCGTATGCTGGCAGGCATGACAGACACACCACACAGCGACCATACCCAGCCAGACCCAAGCTGGCTGGGCGAGCAAATCCGCCAACTGCGCAAGCTGCGCAAACTATCCCTGCAGCAACTGAGCGAAGCCACTGGCCGCTCCATCGGCTTTCTCTCGCAGCTGGAGCGCGGCAAAAGCCAGCCCAGCGTATCCGACCTCAACAAGCTGGCCACCGCCCTGGCCGTGCCCTATGGCGTATTTTTCAGCCAGGCCCCGCTGCATGAACGCGGCCTGGTGGTGCGCCAGGCACACCGCCCGGTGCTGCACTATGCCGAAGGCGTCAGCGATGCCCTGCTCTCCCCCGGCTTTGGCAGCGGCCTGCAACTCATGCTCACCCGCTTTGCCCCTGGTGCCAGCTCTGGCCCGCAAACGCTCAGCCACGGTGGTGATCAGGGCGGAATGGTGCTCAGCGGCCAACTGGAGTTATGGGTGGACGAACAATGCCACCTGCTGGCCGCTGGCGACAGTTTCAGCTTCAACAGCAGCCGTCCACATCGCTACCGCAATCCCGGCAGCGCAGAAACCCAGGTGATGTGGGCCTACACCGTCAGCAGCTGAACCGCAGCACTACCTGCCCGCAGACAATAAGACCAAGGAGAAGGCCATGTTTGAATCCAACCAGCACTATCCGACCAGCTGGTATGCCGCCAGCAGCATCGCCCAGCAAACCGAGCGCCCGGCACTGCAACAGGATATGGATGTGGATGTACTGGTGGTGGGCGCGGGCTTCACCGGCCTGTATACCGCGCATAATCTGGCCGATGCTGGCATCAATGTCGCCGTGATCGAAGCCAGCCGGGTGGGGTGGGCGGCCAGCGGGCGCAATGGCGGGCAGATCATTCTGGGGTTCTCTTGCGACATGCCACCCATCGAAGCCGCGCTGGGCCTAGAGGCGGCACAGGAAATCTGGCAGCTACTGCGCGGTGCCGCAGCCGATATCCGCCACAAAATCAGCCACCATGCTATCGACTGTGAACTGGCAGCCGGCCATTTGTGGACCTCGGTACTATGGCAGCGCATCAAACTGCTGTCCGACTGGCAGGAACATGCGGCACGGCATTATGGTTATGAAGCGCTGGAGTTCGTGCCACGCCAGGCCTTGCCACAGCACGTGGGCTCGGAACGCTATGTCGCCGGGCTGATCGACCACGAAGGTGGCCACTTTCACCCGCTCAAATACATCCTGGGGCTGGCGCGCGCCGCCGAGGACAAGGGTGTGCAAATCTTCGAGCAAACCAGGGCGCTGTCCTACACCAGCCAGGGCGATGGCTGCGTGGTACACACAGCACAGGGGCGCATCCGCTGCCGCAAACTGGTACTGGCCACCAATGCCTATATCGACCAGCTGGACCCGGCACTGGAACGCAGGATCATGCCGGTAGGCACCTATATGATTGCCACCGAACCCCTGCCGGAAGACGTGGCCCGCCAGCTACTGCCCAGCAATATGGCCGTGTCCGACAACCAGTTCATCCTGGACTACTTCCGCCTCACTGCCGATCGCAGCCTGCTGTTTGGCGGCAAATGCACCTACTCCGGCCGCACACCGGCCAATCTCACCGCCAGCATGCGTGCCGACCTGCTGCGCGTGTTTCCGCAACTGGCCCCCTACCAGATCACCCACACCTGGGGCGGCCATATCGACATTACCGTACCGCGCACTCCGGACTTCGGCCACCGTGGCAATGTCTACTGGGCGCAGGGGTTTTCCGGCCATGGCGTGGTGCCCACCTGCGCCGCTGGCCGTGTGCTGGCCAATGCCATTCTGGGCGACACACATCTGCTACAACTGTTCATGCGCCTGCCCAAGCCGGACTTCCCGGGTGGCAAGCTGCTGCGCGTGCCCTTGCAGGCTGCCGGCATGCTGTATTACCGCCTGCGCGACTATGCCATCCCCGGCCTCAGTTACTGACCTGTCTGCCCTGCACCGCGTGATGACCCCGTCAGGGGACATCACGCGCTGAAACCCGAACATTGCCGCTTTAAGCGCTAAACGCTGCCCGACCTCACCCCAGCCGCACGAACGATTGACCACCCGCACCACCAGCTGCTTCAGCAGCACTGCAATCCTCCCGACCTCCAGCCAAGCCGACCAAAGTCAGATTGCCCGCCATTAGCCGAGGCATGCATCCCCATCGGCATCACCACGCCCTCCCGGCAGCCTGCTCATTCCCACCGGCGCTGATGAATGCATTAGTCATTATCTGAGTCGCCCTTCTCATTCTTCCGTCATCCAATGGACTTTTGCCTCAACCCAATCCGCATTTTCAGAACAATACAAATGGCTATTGATCGCAAAAATTACATGAAATATGGTTACGCACATAATAAAAACCATTAAACATCAACAGCTTGCAGAAAGTACAGCATACGCAATGGCTGAGCCACCTGCAGCACACAACTACGGAGCAAGCAACCATGGCTGACAGTTTCCAGAAAGAAGTCCCCCCAGCTCGCGTCAATATCACGCTCGACCTGCACACCGGCGGAGCCCGCAAAAAGCTGGAGCTCCCGCTCAAGCTGTTGGTGCTGGGCGACTTCAGCCAACGCGACGATGGCACCCCGCTGGCCGAAAAAACAAGACATCGCATCGACAAAAACAACTTCGACTCCGTGCTGGCCGACTACCACCCCACCCTGCGTCTGGGCGTGGAAAACACACTGGCGGGTGATGGCTCGGAACTGCCGGTCACGCTGGACTTCAACAGCCTGCGTGACTTCCACCCCGAGCAGGTAGTGCGCCAGATTCCCGAACTGGCCGCCCTGCTAGCCATGCGCAATCTGCTGCGCGATCTGAAATCCAATCTGCTGGACAACGCAGCCTTCAGGCGCAAGCTGGAAAAGATCATGAAAGACGAGCAACTGTCCCGCAGCCTGCGCGCCGAGCTGGAACACATCGCCCCACTGGACGCCCCTCAATCCTGACCACCCCGGATCACCAAGGAAAACACATGGAAAATACCAGCCAGCCAGGCAATACCGCCGTTCTTGATGCCGACACCACCACAGGCAGCGGCGTGTACGGCGCACTGTGCAGTCGCATCAACCTGACCCCGGTCAGCCACGCACCTGCAGTGGAAGTCTTCCGCAATCAGGATGCCTTGTCCGAAGCCAGCCTCGATGAGCGCATCACCGTGGCCGTCAATGTCTTTCTCAAGCTGGTGCAGGAATCCGCACTCAAGGTGGACCGGCTGGACAAAAGCCTGCTCGACTACCATATCGACCGCATTGATGCCCAGATCAGCCGCCAGCTGGATGCCGTGCTGCATCATCCGGATTTCCAGCGCACCGAGTCGGCCTGGCGCGGCCTGAAGTTTCTGGTGGACCGCACCGATTTTCGCAAGAACATCAAGATCGAATTGCTGGATGTCTCCAAGGAAGCCCTGCGCCAGGACTTCGACGACAGCCCGGAAGTGATACAAAGCGGCCTGTACCGCCACACCTACATCCAGGAATACGATACCCCCGGTGGCGAACCCATCGGTGCCATCATCGCCGACTACGAATTCGACCGTGGCCCGCAGGACATTGCCCTGCTGCGCAATGTCTCCAAGGTATCCGCCGCCGCCCACATGCCGTTCATCGCCTCGGTGGGTGCCGCCTTCTTTGGCAAGGACAGCATGGAAGAAGTGGCCGCCATCCAGGATGTGGCCAACTACTTTGACCGCGCCGAATACATCAAGTGGAAAAGCTTCCGCGATACCGACGATGCCCGCTATGTCGGCCTCACCCTGCCGCGCTTCCTGGCCCGCCTGCCCTATGGGCCGGACACCGTACCGGTACGCAGCTTCAACTACTGCGAACAGGTAAAAGGGCCGGACCACCAGCGCTATCTGTGGGCCAATGCCTCCTTTGCCTTTGCCGCCAATATGGTGCGCAGCTTCATTCACAATGGCTGGTGCGTGCAAATCCGCGGTCCACAGGCTGGCGGGCTGGTGGAAGACCTGCCCATCCATCTGTACGACCTGGGCACCGGCAACCAGATCAAGATTCCCACCGAAGTGCTGATTCCCGAAACCCGCGAGTTTGAATTCGCCAACCTCGGTTTCACCCCGCTGTCCTTCTACAAGAACCGTGATTACGCCTGCTTCTTCTCGGCCAATTCGGTACAGAAACCGGCCTTGTACGAAACCCGGGAGGCCACGGCCAACAGTCGCATCAATGCCCGCCTGCCCTACATTTTCCTGCTGTCGCGCATTGCCCATTACCTGAAGCTGATCCAGCGCGAAAACATTGGCACCACCAAGGACCGCCGGGTGCTGGAGCTGGAGCTCAACAGCTGGATCAAGAATCTGGTCACCGAGATGACAGACCCGGCCGACGAGCTGCAGGCATCCCACCCGCTGCGCGAAGCACGCGTCGTGGTGGAGGACATCGACGATAACCCGGGCTTCTTCAAGATCAAGCTGTTTATCGTGCCGCACTTCCAGGTGGAGGGCATGGACATCAGCCTGTCGCTGGTATCGCAGATGCCCAAGGCCAAAAACAGCTAGTCAGGCAGCGGCTTGCCCGGCCTTGCGGCGGGCAAGCCCATGCCATTGCGCCATTTCCTTCCGCCATTCCCACTGCCATCAACCGGACCATCCATGAAACCAGACTGGCTCACGCGCCTGATTCGACCGGACAGTTCCAGCATTGCCCACACAGATGCGCCCGCAGACATTGTCCTGCTGGTGCAGCCGTGCAAGGCAGACACGCCCTGCGGCGAAGATGTGGGTCAGCATGAGGTATTCCTGCAACTCAAGGACAACCTGTCCCGCCTGAGCGGGCTGGATTGTCTGGCGCTGGAGCAGGACTGTCACCTGCTGTTGCAACAAGGCAAGGATCTGCGCCCGGCGGTGTATCTGGTTTATGCCTGGATGCGCCAGCATGGCTGGGACGGACTGAAACGGGGACTGGAGTTTCTCGAAATGCTGACCCTGCATTACGGCACCGCCCTGCATCCGCAACGTCAGGCAGCACGCCATGCCATTCTGGGCTGGCTTGGCAGCAGCAAGGTGCTGGACTGGCTGCAGAGCCTGGATGCGCCAGCCCAGTCGCTACGCCAGGCGCTGCAGCAACATCTGGACACGCTGACCGGGCAATGGGCAGAGCATGGCATCGTGCTGAACGATGCCTGGGCCGGACTGCGCAGCATGCTGGCCACCTTTGACAGCGATAGCCCGCTTGACGCCGCAACACCGCCGGCAGCAAGGCAAAGCAGTCATCAGGCCGGCGAGAACGTGATTGAGTCCAGCCAGATGTTGCTGGAGCAGCTGCGCGCCATGTGCAGCTATCTGCGACAACAGCCGCAAGGTGCATTTGCGGCATTCCGGCTGGCCCGTGTTGTGCGCTGGGACAGCATTGCCCAGCCACCACCGCACGATGGCCAGCAGCGCACCCGCCTGCCCGCCCCCCGGCCCGAGCTGCGCCAGACGCTCAGGCGCTTGCAGGAAAGCGATACTGCCTTGTTCATTCCTCTGCCGGATAGCATCCCCACACAAGAGGTGCGTACCCTGCGCGGCCGCTTTCGTCCACCGCTGGACGGCGTGATGCTGGTTGCATCCACGCTACCAAGCGTCGGCAGCCCGGCGCTGCAACAGTTGCTGGAGTTCAACCAGCGTAGTGGCTGGCGGCTGCCGCTGTGCCTGGCGCTGAGCGGCTGGACTGTGCCGGCCGATGGGGTGGTCTGCCAGTTAACGGATGCCAGTAATACAGAAACCACCGCCCGCGATTTGCAGCAGTTGGCCTGGACGCTGGCCGTGGAGGGGCAGGCTGATTTGCTACAGCAGGCGTCGGACAATAAGCGCTTGGCGCTATCTGCCGCACTGGACAAGCCCGAGGTCATCAAACAATTGGCACAGCAGCTGCGCACCATCAGCCAGCAGCTACCACCGGGGCAGCCGCTGGTGCAGCTAGGCTGGGTGGCGGACAACGCAGCGCGACTCCCCACCACCACGACACGGCCCTGGCAGCAGTTTTCGCCACGTCGGCACCGGCTGTCGCACAGCGACAAGGCTGGCTGGGCAGTCACCGCCATGGTCGGCTTGCTGTTATTGGGGGTAGCGCTGTCGTTTCAGCACAATTTCCAGATGATTCAGCAGGCAAGGCAACAACGGCAGGCGCTGCAACAGGCCGCTGCGCTGACTGCGGCCCTGCCCACACTGGCTACGGTGCAACAGCAAATCACTCAATTGCAGCAGGCACAGCGTCAGGGTTTGCCATGGTGGTGGCGTTTGGGCCTGAACCAGCTACCTGCGGTACAGCAGGCCTTGCTGGATGGCTATGGCAAGGCCGCGCGACGCTGGCTGGTGGAACCGGCACGGCAGAATCTGCGTCAGGTATTGCAGGCATTGAATGCGCTGCCTTTAACAACGGGGGACAACGCCTTGCTGCAGCAAGCGCAACGGCAAGGCTATGACAGCCTGAAGGCTTACCTGATGCTGGACCAGCCGGCACGGGCGCAGCCTGCCTTTTTAACTGCACAACTAGTGCAGGCGGATGGGCTGGCACAGGGCAGACGGGCCGATGTACTGCGCTTTTACAGCCAGCAGCTGCCAAGCCAAGCAGGCTGGCGGCAGGCTGCCGAACCCACCGTGGTGGCTGCGGCACGCCAAACGCTGCTGTCACTCAATGGCATCGAACATGACGATGCCACCTTGTACCAAACCATCTTGAAACAGGCAGAAGCCAAGTACCCGCCACGCAGTGCTGCCAGCCTGCTGCCGGGGGTGGATAGCCGCGGGCTGTTTGTCCTGCCCGGCACCGTAGCGGGCATTTATACGCGGGAGGCATGGGAAGGATATCTCAAGGAGGCGTTCGAGCAGGCGGACCCCAAACAAGGCAGCGAGGCTGGCTGGGTGTTGGGCGTTGCCAGCAGCAAAAGCGAGGGGCCGGTGCTGGCACAACGGCTGCGCCAGCGCTACTTTGCCGATTATGCTGCCGCCTGGCAGGCCTTTCTCAACCGGCTGCACTGGCAGAACACCACATCGCTGGCCGCCGCCAGCGAGCAGTTGAATGCCTATGCCGATCCGCAACGCTCGCCGCTGCAAGCCTTGATGGCGATGCTGCAGTATCAGGGCCGCGCCGGTGCGGCAGAGAAATCACTGGCTGGCAATCTGCTGGACAAAACCCGCCAGTTGGTGGGCAAGAATACGGCAAGCGAGCAGCGGGCGGCATCCGACCCGCTGACTGCCGCCTTTGGCCCCTTGCTGGCGCTCAGCGTACCGCCAGATGGCAATAACACGGGCAATACCACACCGGCCAGCAGCGTCAGCCTGACCCGCTATCTGGAAACCCTCACTGCAGTACGGCTGAAACTGCAACAACTGGCCGCCAGCCCCAATCCGGATGCGGCAGCCCGCCAACTGGCGCAGGCCCTGTTTCAAGGACGGCAGAATGAAATCAGCGATGGGCAGAAATACGCCGCCCTGCTGGCCGCCAGCCTGGGTCAGGAATGGGCGGGGTTTGCCCAGCAAGCCTTTGTCAGCCCGCTGGATGAGGCCGGTGCCGTGGTGCTGCTACCCGCCGCTGCCGACATCAATGCGCTGTGGCGGCGCAGCATCGTACTACCCTGGGGCAGCGAGATGAGCGGACGTTATCCCTTCAACAGTACCGACAACGATGCCGCTATTCCGGCCCTGGGACGCTATCTGGCACCACAACAGGGCGAGATTGCCCGCTTCTTGCAACAAACCCTGGGCGGTGCGCTGGTGCAGGAAGGTGACCAATGGTTGCCCAGCCCCAATCTGGCCAATGCTGCGCCGTTTGATGCGGCCTTCCTCAATGCCGTCAACAGCCTCAGTCGGCTGGCCAGCCGCTGGTTTACCGAAGGGGACGCCGCTTTCAGCTTTGAACTGCAGCCAGTGGCGATGCCAGGCTTGGTCCGCACCGAATTGACCGTGGATGGGCAAACCGTGAGCTATTTCAACCAGCAAGCCAGCTGGAGCGCATTACGCTGGCCGGGCCATGCCCAGCAGCCGGGCAGCCAACTGGTGTGGGAATCGCTGAAGGCCGGTAGCCGGCAAACGCTGGCATTCAACGGGCGTTGGGCATTTATCCGTCTGCTGGAGCAGGCCAAGGTGGAGCAACTGGACAAGGCACGTTACCAGCTGGACTTTGCCCTGCCCGATGGCCTGACCGCGCGCTATATTCTGCGCACCAGCGCGGCAGATGGTCCCTTGGCCTTGCTCAAGCTGCGCCAGTTCAGTCTGCCGGAACGGGTGTTTGTGCTACCGGGCTCCCAGGCCCAGTCAACGGCCAAGACAGCGGACTAACGCCCGCCAGCAACATCCAGAATGCTGCCAGTACAAAAGCTGGCAGCAGCAGACAGCAGCCAGACAATGGCGGCCGCCACTTCTTCCGGCTGGCCGCCACGCTGCATGGGCACGCCCGGTGCCAGCCTTGCCACACGGCCGGGTTCACCGCTGATGGCATGGATGCCGGTTTCGATCAGACCGGGGCGGACAGCGTTGACGCGGATGCCTTCGCTGGCCACTTCGCGCGCCAGCCCCAGCGTCAGGGTATCGATAGCCCCCTTGCAGGCCGCATAATCGACATATTCCCCGGCAGAACCCAGGCGGGAGGCCGCAGAGGAAACATTGACAATCACCCCGCCCTGCCCGCCATGGGCGGTGGACATGTGGCGTACCGCCTCGCGGCAACACAGCATGGGGCCGGCCACATTCAGTTGCAGCATGTGCTGGATGCGCTTGGCACTAAAGCTGTCCAGCCTGCCCATGGGCGCGGTGCTACCGGCATTGTTGACCAAGCCATCCAGCCGACCAAAATGGGTCAGGACATCGGCAAACAAGCGGACGATCTGCTCTTCCTCAGCCACATCGGCCTGAAACGCCTGCGCCACACCACCGGCGCTGCGGATGTCAGCCACCACCTGCGCAGCAGCAGCTGCATCCTGTCGATAGTTCAGCGCCACCAGCCAGCCCGCCGCCGCTGCCTGCAAGGCCGTGGCCGCGCCAATGCCGCGTGAGGCACCGGTAATCAGCAGGGTGGGGGCCATCTCAGGTTTGCCCTTCGCGCAGAAAACGTTGGTACCAGCCCACGCGAGCGGCACGGGCGGTTTCAAAGCTGGCGGCCAGGCCGACTTCATCCGCAGCCTCCACCTGGGCAGTCAGGGCAGCCAATGCCTGGCGGTAGCGTTCCAGTTCGTCCAGCAAGGCCGTGCGGTTGGCCAGCGTGATGTCCTTCCACATTTCCGGGTGGCTGCCGGCAATACGGGTGAAATCACGAAAACCGGTAGCGGCAAAGTCAAAACAGCGGCTGGCGTCGTCCTTGCCCGCCACCATGCCGACATAGGCAAAGGCCAGCAGGTGTGGCAGATGGCTGACGGTGGCAAACACACTGTCGTGTTCTTCCGGCCGCATGCGGTGGATGACGGCACCACAGGCCTGCCATAGCTCGGCCACCTTATCGCAGGCGGCGATGCTGGTTTGTGCCAAGGGGGTGAGCACCACCTTGCGCTTTTCATACAGACCATACTGCGCGGCGGCAGCACCGGACAAATCAGACCCGGCAATGGGGTGGGCCGGTACGCAGCAGGCCAGGTGCTGTGGCAGATATTGGCCAAACAGCTGGGCCACATCACCCTTGGTGCTACCGGCATCGCTGACAATGGCATGTGGCGGCAAATGGGGGGCCATGGCCTGCATCATCTTGCCCATCTGCCCTACCGGGCAGGCCAGCAACACCATATCGGCCCGGCCAGCCACGGCGGCCAGGTCCTGGCTGATTTCGTCCACCACACCCAGTTCCAGCGCACGGTTGAGGTTTTCCAGTGTGCGACCGACACCGATGACGTGCTGTACTTTGCCTGCGCGTTTGAGCGACAAGGCAAACGAGCCACCAATCAGACCGACGCCAACCACCACCAAGGTGGTAATACCCTGCTGCACACCACTCCCCTTTCCTGCGCGATCACCCGGATTCTGCTCGCCCACGATCATGGACGAAGGGTCTATGATAAGCGATTTTGCGCTGCTGCAAAGCCTGCGCCCGATAGAAGAGAGCCCAAGCATGCCCAGCCAGCTGTATGTGTATTACCGGATTTCCCCGCAGCAGGGCCGCGCACTCCTGCCACGCTTGCGCCAGATGCAGGCCGCGCTGGCAGTGCATGGCGTGCAAGCCAGCCTGATGCGCAGGCAGGATGAGACAGCCAGCACCGACCTGCAGACCTGGATGGAAGTGTATCGGGAGGTGAAAGACAGCGTGGAATTTACCCGCCAACTGCAACAGGCGCTGCAGGACTATGGCTTGGAACAGGCGTTAACAGCGCGGCATGCAGAGTGGTTTGTGGCGCTGGATGACTGAAGCAACAGGCAGCACAACCCAGCGCGCAAGGGGCGTCATCAGGCAGGCAGTTTGAGCAACTCTGCGGGCCGGGCCAGATGGAAGCCCTGCACGAAATCACAACCAGCAGCGCGGGCAATATCCAGCTGCATGGTGCTTTCTATGCCCTCGCCTACCACCAGCGCCCCATGCAGATGCAGGATGTCCACCAGCCGCGCCAGCTTGTCGCGCACACCAGGACGCATCAGCGCATGGCGCATCAGCACCTTGTCCAGCTTGACGTAGTCCGGCTCCAGCAGCCACACCCTTTCCAGATTGGACGCACCCTGGCCAAAATCATCCAGCGCAATCTGGAAACCCAGGCTGCGATAACGCTGCACGGCTTCCAGCAAGCGCAGCGGGTCGCTCACCGCATCTTCCACCACTTCCAGGCAGATCCGGCTGGCCGGGATACCCAGCTGCTGCAGCACTTCGGCAAAAAACTGGCCATGGGTTTCGCTGACATTCACCAGATGCTGGGCGTTCACATTCAGTGACAGCACCAAATCAGACGCGGGTTGTTGCAGCAGGAAATTGAGCAGATGCAGGCAGCGTAGCTGGCGATCCAGAAACACCGAACGCCGTGGCGAGGTTTCGGCAGCAAACAGCACGGTGGGAATCAACTGACCGCCAAAGCTGTCGGTGACGCGGGCCAGTGCCTCCACCGACCACAAGCGGGTAGTGCCGTTCTCCAGCGCATAGATGGGCTGGAATACCGAGCGGAAGCGCCACTCTTCATGGCGACCGCGCACCCGTCCGGCTTGCAGGCTGAGGGGGTGTTGTTCGAACTGGTGGGCGTTCAGCAGCTGGTTGATAAAAGCCAGGTCGCGTTCGATCGGTGCCAGTGCGGCGGGCTGTTGACAGGCAAGCTGTTCCAGCAGGCTGGCTGCCACCATGCTGATTCTCCTTGGCGCAGCGTGGGTGCACGCTGGTTTGGCGTCAGGAAATAGCTCCCCGCCTTGTGGCAGCCACTATAACCAGCCCTGTTTAGCGCCAGAAATAATTTAATCAGCAAACCTTATGCAAAATATATCTAAGCAAACGGATGAAAACAGGAAAGCGTGCAGCGCACAGCCTTGGTGAAGCCGGCTGCTCACGCTAGCCACACTGCAAGATCAGTCAGGATAGGTGATGAATCCGGCCAGGATCATTACCTCTGCCCGGCCAGCAGGGCCTGCAACTGTGCGCAGCAGGGATGCCCTTGCGGCAGGGCCTGGCCGTCGATACTGGCTACCGGCCACAGGCCGATCAGACTATTGGACAGGAATACCGCATCGGCAGCCTGCAGTTGCGCAGGCAGAATCTCGGCCTCGGTCAGCAGATAGCCCAACTGCGCAGCATGGGCAAACAGCCAGTCGCGCAGCATGCCCTGTACGCCGTTCTGATCCAGCCGAGGGGTGAGAATACGCTGCCCTTGCACCAGATAGACATTGCTCATGGTGGCCTCCACCAACAGGCCACGCGTGTCCAGCATCAAGCCTTCATGGATGGCCGGGTCCTGCCATTCAGAACGCGCCAGTACGTTCTCCAGCCGGTTCAGGTGCTTGATACCAGCCAGCAAGGGCTGGCAGGCCAGCCGGGTGTCACACCAACGCACAGCAACGCCGTCACGGGCACGTTCAGGTGGATATCCGGCCCAGGCGGTGACAGACACGATGCGGGTGGCTTGGTAATCAGCAGGGATGGCATAGCCGCGTGCGCCCACGCCTCGGGTGAGCACAATCTTGGCCACGCCCTGCGCTACTCCAGCCGCCAGCTGACCAATCTCATCCAGCAGCAAGGCTTCGTCCGGCACCGAAAGCTTCAAGCGGCTGGCATCGGCCACCAGTCGCCGGTATTGCCAGGCCCACAGCCGGGGCTGGCTATCACGGATTTCGATGGTGCGATAAATGCCGTCACCATAGGCCAGGCCACGATCCAGGGCGGAAACCTGTGCACCGGGCTGGCCGTTGATCAGCATCGTCATCAGGCTTGCTTCACGCCCAGCGCGCGCAGCAGGCCGCGTGCCTTGTGGCGGGTTTCCTGTAGCTCGCGTTCGGGGTCGGAATCGGCCACGATGCCACCACCGGCACGGAAGCGTAGTTGTGCACCTTCCTGCATGAAGGTGCGGATCAGGATGTTCAGGTCCATGCTGCCATCGCGGTTGAGATAACCCAGGCTGCCGGTATAGGCACGACGCGCGCTATTTTCCAGCTCGCGAATAATCTGCATGGTGCGCACTTTGGGGCAGCCGGTAATGGTGCCACCGGGAAACAGGGCGCGGATGGTGTCCAGCGGCGACACATCGTCGCGCAGTCGGCCACGGATATTGGATTCGATGTGGTGGACATAGGCATAGCTTTCCACCGCCATCAGCTCGTTCACTTCCACCGTTCCAGGCTGGCTGATGCGGCCCAGATCATTGCGTTCCAGATCGATCAGCATCACATGCTCGGCGCGTTCCTTGATGCTGGAAATCAGCCGCTGCTTGAGGGCGGCATCTTCGGTCGGGTCTGGCGAGCGCGGATGGGTGCCGGCAATCGGACGGGTATCGGCCCAGCCGTCACGCACCCGTACCAGGCGTTCTGGCGAGGAGCTGACGATCTGTGCGCTGCCAAAATCTGCCAATGCAGAAAACGGGGCCGGGTTGGCGTGGCGCAGGGCGGCAAACAGGTCGGGCGCGGCCACTTCCGCGCCCAGTTCGGCACGCCAGCCACGCGAGATGTTTACCTGAAACACATCGCCTTCGTAAATGTATTGCTTTAAGCGCAGCACCGCATCGGTATACCACTGTGGCGGGTCTTCCTGCAGTGATTGCAAGCTGACCGGCTGGGGGCTGAAGGCGGGAATGCGCTGCACCAGCGCATGCAGGCGCTGCAACTGCTCGGCAGTTTCGGCCACCAGCCAGGCGGTTTGATCGCGCCGGTTGATCAACACAGCCGCCGGTACCCGCGCCATGGCTGCCAGCGGAAAGCTGTCCGGCAGCGCCTCCTCCACCCTGGCTTCAAACTGCGACAGCAAGTCGTAAGCCAGATAGAGAAAATGCCCGCCAACAAAGGGCAGGCCATGCGGGTTGTCCACCGCCTGTGGCTGAAAACCACGCAGGGCCTCGACAAAGGCAGCCCCTTCGCCCGCGTGGTACAGGGTGGTGCTGGTGGCGGCAAACAGCATGTCCCAGCCCTGCTCGCCAGAGGACATCAGCAGGTAGGGAAATTCAGCACGATGCGCGGCATGCAGGGCCAGCAGCTCGGGCAGGAAGTCGAGTCGTTCGGTGAACATGCCAGATCCGGAGAGGCGGCATGAAGACGCCGCACAAATAAGAAAACCGCCGCGAGTGTATCGCAGCGGTTCGGGCTGTCAATCCATTTGCGCGCTGCACCGCAGTATGCGGTACAGCACGCCAGGCATTACATGCGTTTGAATACCAGCGTGCCGTTGGTACCACCAAAGCCAAACGAGTTGGAAATGGCGATATCAATCTTCATGTCACGCGCGGTATTGGCCACGTAGTCCAGATCGCAACCCGCTTCCACATCCTGCTCGTGCAGGTTGATGGTGGGCGGCGATACCTGGTTGTACAGCGCCAGGATGGAGTAGATGGCTTCCACGCCGCCAGCACCGCCCAGCAAGTGGCCGGTCATCGACTTGGTGGAATTCACCACCAGCTTCTTGGCGTGATCACCAAAGGCAATCTTCAGCGCGCTGGTTTCGTTGGTATCACCCAGCGGGGTGGAGGTGCCGTGCGCATTCACATACTGCACCTGATCCGGATTGATCCGGGCATCGCGCAGTGCGTTCTGCACGCCACGAGCCGGGCCATCCGCATTCGGAGCGGTAATGTGGTGGGCATCGGAACTCATGCCAAAACCGATCAGCTCGGCGTAAATACGCGCACCGCGCTTGACTGCGTGCTCGTACTCTTCCAGCACCAGCACGCCAGCGCCCTCACCCATCACAAAGCCGTCACGGCCCTTGTCCCACGGACGGGACGCGGTTGCCGGGTCGTCATTGCGGGTGGACAGCGCCTTCATGGCGGCAAAACCGCCCATGCCCAGCTTGGAAATGGCACCTTCGGCACCACCGGCCACCATCACGTCGGCATCACCGTACTGAATCATCCGGGCTGCATCGCCGATGCAGTGCGCACCGGTGGTGCAGGCAGACACGATGCCATACGACGGGCCTTGAAAGCCCTTCAGAATGGACACGTGGCCGGCGATCAGGTTGATCAGCGAACCGGGGATGAAGAAAGGACCAATCTTGCGCGAACCGCCTTGCTGTACGGCCACGCCGGTTTCCTCGATCAGCGGCAGACCGCCGATACCGGAACCGATGTTGACGCCAACGCGGGTCTTGTCCAGATCGGCAACATCATCCAGGCCAGCATCAGCCACGGCTTGCAGCGCTGCTGCGATGCCGTAGTGGATGAACAGGTCGGAACGACGTGCTTCCTTGGGGGAAATGTACGCGCTGATGTCGAAGTCCTTGACCTCACCGGCGATCTGGCAATTCAGATCGCTGGCATCAAAACGGGTCACTTTGCCAATGCCGCTCTTGCCAGCCAACAGATTGGCCCAGCCGGTAACGACATCATTGCCGACCGGGGAAATATGTCCCAGACCGGTTACTACAACTCTGCGTTTGGACACGAAGAATCTCCGTGAGTAGAGGGGAGGCAGTCTCCCGATGATCCCACAACCTCTGTTTGAGGATGATGACAGTCAAACGGACGTTTGGAACCCTCTATAACAAAAGAACCTCTGCAGGCGAGCCAAGGCCACACCGCGCAGAGGTCCTGTACAGGCCTGAAAGTATTACTTGTTCAGGTGGGCGGTAACGTAATCAACGGCTTGCTGAACAGTGGTGATCTTTTCAGCTTCTTCGTCCGGGATTTCGCACTCGAACTCTTCTTCCAGAGCCATTACCAGCTCAACGGTGTCGAGGGAGTCAGCGCCCAGATCATCAACGAAGGACGATTCGATCTTGACTTCAGCTTCGTTTACGCCCAGTTGTTCGGCAACGATCTTTTTAACGCGCGCTTCGATGTTTTCCATTTGTCTAAACCCTTGACCTTTCTGATTCGGGATCACAAAACCCGTGTATTCTACAAAAAAAAATTAGAGCAGCCCACCTAAATCTTGTCTTTTGTTCGACAGGACCAGTTAAGGCATGAACATGCCGCCATTGACATGCAGTGTTTGGCCGGTTATGTAGGCCGCACGATCCGATGCCAGGAAGGCGGTTGCATCAGCAATATCCTTGGCATCGCCCAGGCGGCCCAGGGAAATCTGGCCTACCAGTGCGGTGCGCTGTTCTTCCGGCAGGGCACGGGTCATATCGGTGTCGATAAAGCCCGGTGCCACACAGTTTACCGTAATGTTACGGCTGCCGACTTCCCGTGCCATGGACTTGGTGAAGCCCATGATACCGGCTTTGGCCGCTGCGTAGTTGGTTTGACCGGGGTTACCGGTTGCACCCACCACCGAAGCGATGTTGATAATACGCCCCCAACGGGCCTTCATCATGCCGCGCAGTACCGCCTTGGATGCCTTGAATACCGACTTCAGGTTGGTATCCATGATGGCATCCCAGTCGTCGTCCTTCATGCGCATCAACAGGCCGTCGCGGGTAATACCGGCATTATTGACCAGAATGGCCACCGCGCCGAATTCCTTGTCGATGGCATCCACCAGCGCTTCGATGGCACCGTCTTCGGTTACGTTCAACACGCGACCGGCACCACCATTGGCAGCCAGACGTTCATTGATGGCAGCAGCACCGGACTCGGAAGTCGCGGTACCAATGACAATGGCGCCCTCGGCTTGCAGCGCATCGGCAATGGCTGCGCCAATGCCGCGCGAAGCGCCAGTAACCAGGGCTACTTTGCCTTGCAGACTCATTGAGGATGTCTCCTTGTTGTGTACATCACCAGCCACCAGCCGCCCACAACGCAGGCTGGCGGCTGAGTATCATTGCAGCTCGGCCTTGGCCGCTTGCAGCGCGGCAGCATCGGTCAGTGCCAGGCACTTGACGTTGCCGTCGATGCGCTTGGCAAGACCCGCCAGCACCTTGCCAGGGCCACACTCGGCCATGCTGACGATGCCGTCGGCAGCCAGCTTCTGGATGGTTTCGGTCCAGCGCACCGGGCTGTACAGCTGGCGCACCAGTGCGTCGCGGATATCCGCCGCGTCGCTATAGCTGGCCACGTCGGCATTGTGCAGCACCGGAATGGCCGGGGTATTGATATGTACTTGCAGCAGGGCCTCGGCCAGTTGCATGCCGGCCGGCTTCATCAGCGCGCAGTGCGAAGGCACCGACACTGGCAGCGGCAGCGCACGCTTGGCACCACGGGCCTTGCAGGCCTCCATGGCGCGCTCGACAGCAGCTTTGCTACCGGCAATCACCACCTGGCCCGGCGAGTTGTAATTAACGGCTTCCACCACGTCGCCATTGGCCGCTTCGGCGCAGGCGGCACGGACTTCATCGTCCGACAGGTTCAGGATGGCGGCCATGGCACCCTGCCCGGCCGGTACGGCATTCTGCATGGCTTCGGCACGCAGGCGCACCAGTTTTACCGCTTCGGCAAACGGCAGCGCACCGGCAGCCACCAGGGCGGTGTATTCGCCCAGGCTGTGACCGGCAACCACAGCAGGTTGCTGGCCGCTGACATCCTGCCAGGCCAGATAAGTGGCCACACCGGCAGCCAGCATGATGGGCTGGGTATTGACCGTGGCATTGATGGCCTCGGCACTGTCAGCCTGCAGCATGGCCCACAGATCCACGCCCAGCGCGGTGGAGGCTTCTTCGAAGGTATGCTTGACCACCGGCAGGTCGGCAAAGCCGTCCATCATTTTCAGGCTTTGCGAGCCCTGACCGGGAAAGAGAAAGGCAAACGCCATAGATAGTCTCCGCAATTTCGACGGAATAATAATCGACGGAAGCATGAGGTAATCAGACCGTACTGCCAAGCAGTCAGATCAAACGCCCATGTAAATGGGCGTTATCTTAGTGCATGACCTTGCATGATACCGGCCAGACTTCCGTCGCTAAGAATCAGTACTTCAGCAGCACAGCACCCCAGGCAAAACCACCGCCGATGCCTTCCAGCAGAATGGTCTGGCCGCGCTGGATACGGCCATCGCGCACCGCGTGATCCAGCGCCAGCGGAATGGATGCCGCCGAGGTATTGCCCTGTTGTGGCAATGTCACGATCACCCGCTCCATCGACATGCCCAGATGCTTGGCCGTGGATTCGATAATGCGCAAATTGGCCTGATGCGGCACCAGCCAGTCGACTTGCGATTTATCCACACCCGCTTCGGCCAGGGTGCTGGCAGCAATGTCGGACAATGCCTTGACGGCAAACTTGAACACCGCCGGGCCGTCCATGTGCAAGAAGGGAATGCCCTGGATCTTGCCGCCGGAAATCTGCGCCGGGGTATTGAGAATATCCTTGTAGCGGCCATCGGCAGCCAGCTTGGCATGCAAGATGCCCGGCTCATCCGAGGCACCCAGTACCACGGCACCGGCGCCATCGCCAAACAGCACGCAGGTGCGACGGTCTTCCCAGTCCATCACCCGCGACATCACTTCGGCACCGACAACCAGCACTTTGCTGGCCATACCGCCCTTGATGTAGTTGTGCGCCGTGGTGAGGGCAAACATGAAGCCGGCACAAACCGCCTGCACGTCGAATGCAGCGCAACCGTGAATACCCAGCTTTTCCTGCAACAGGCAGGCGGTGCTGGGGAAAATCATGTCGGGCGTGGTGGTGGCAACGATGATCAGATCGATCTCGGCCTTGTCGATGCCAGCGCTCTGGATGGCAGCTTCTGCTGCCTTCAGCGCCAGATCGCTGGTGGTTTCTTCATCGGACACGATGTGGCGGGCATGAATACCAGTGCGCGAGACAATCCACTCGTCACTGGTTTCCACGCGCTCGGCCAGCATCGCATTCGTGAGCACATTGGATGGCAGATAGCTGCCAGTGCCTAGAATGCGGGAATGGGCCATGTATTAATCAGTTCGCTTCCGGCTCGGCTTGCTTGAGGTTGTTTAATTGGTGTGCAACCCGGTCGGTGATATGACCAATCACGTCGGAGCCGGCTTCCTCGCAAGCCTGTTCCAGCGCGAAACGGAATCCCACGGCATCGGTTCCACCATGACTTTTCACCACGATGCCACGCAGGCCCAGCAAGCTGGCACCGTTGTAACGACGCGGGTCGACACGTTTGCGGAACTGATTGAGCACCGGCATGGCTGCCAGCGCACACAGGCGGGTCCACCAATTGCGGGTGAATTCCTGCCGCAGGAAAGAGGCAATCATGTGCGCCAGCCCCTCAGCCGACTTGAGCGCCACATTGCCGGTAAAACCGTCGCAGACTACCACATCTACCGTGCCTTTGTAGACGTCATTACCTTCGACATTACCGATGAAGTTCAGCTCGGACTGCCGCAGGAATTCGCCAGCGCGCTTGACGCTGTCGTTACCCTTGATGTCTTCCGAGCCGATATTGAGCAGTCCGACACGCGGATTGGCATTGCCGGTGATGCTGGAAACCAGCTCCGAGCCCATGATGCCGAACTGCATGAGTTGTTCTGGTGTGCAATCGACGTTAGCGCCCAGGTCCAGCATGCAGGTGCTGCCCTTGACGGATGGCATCATCTTGGCGATGGCCGGTCGTTCGATGCCCGGGATGGTCTTGAGAACGAAGCGTGCGGTTGCCATCAGTGCGCCGGTATTGCCGGCAGACACGGCGGCTTGCGCCTCGCCTTCCTTCACGAGATTGATCGCCACCCGCATCGACGAATCTTTCTTGTTCTTCAGGGCGAGCTGCGGCGACTCGTCCATGCCTACCACCTGGGTGGCATGCTGGATACGGACGCGCGAACGCGCAACACCCGGATGGCGGGACAATTCAGCCTCAATGGCTGCCTGGTCTCCGACAAGAATCAGATTGGTGTTGGGATGGTCTTGCAGGAATTGGATCGATGCTGGGACGGTGACCTTGAGGCCAACGTCACCGCCCATTGCATCAACCGCGACGGTGATAGTCATCAACGTGTACGGTAGTGAAACCTACCTGTTTTTATACAAACGGTAAGTATTGGGTGAGAAAGGACGAATTATTCGCCTTTGGTCTTAACGACCTTGCGACCACGGTAGAAGCCGTTCGGGCTGATGTGGTGACGCAGGTGGGTTTCACCGGTCGTCGGCTCGCTAGCCAGCGACGGAGCGGTCAGAAAATCGTGTGCACGATGCATGCCGCGCTTGGACGGGGACTTTTTGTTCTGTTGAACAGCCATGTTCGACTCCTAGGAAAATCGCGTGTATTGATAACTCAAGACTTGGAGGTCTTCAACGTGGCCAGCACCGCAAACGGATTGGGCTTGTCAGCCTTGGCACGTGTCAGAGCTTCCGAACCGCATTCGTCGTGTTTCGTCGAGTGCGGCAAGCCCATGATGATTTCGTCTTCGATCATTGCCACCACATCAAGCTCTTCCGGCGCGAGAATGGCATCCAGCGTTTCGTCCAGCTCGCAGGCTTCATCCAGCTTTTCCTGCCGGGTGAACAAGGTAAGCACCGAATCGGTATTCACCTCGAACGGCATCACGTCCAGACAACGCTGGCAGCTTACCGAGACACTGGCTTTCACCTGCAGGCGCAGGGAAAGGCGGGACGAACCATCACGAAAACCTTCCAGGGTGTATTCCACCAAACCGGAGGTGTCGGACAGGTCGCTGTGCACACGCTCGTCCAGGGCGCTAACGGGCAGTTTGCCGGTCAGCACGCGGCCCTCACGGGCGAACTTGAGCGGGTCGATCAAAATCGGGTTAGACATAAACCCAGCATGATATAATCCGCCTCCCTGATTTGTCAAAATAATCAAGCAATACCACCATGCAGATCATCCTGGCTTCCACCTCCCGCTACCGGCAGGAAATCATCGCCCGCCTGGGCCTCCCCTTCACTGCCGTACCGCCCGTTTGCGACGAAACCCCGCTGCCGGACGAAAGCGCGCTGGACACCGCCGTGCGCCTGGCACGCAGCAAAGCCCAGTCGCTGGCGGCTGACTACCCGCATGCCTTGATCATCGGCTCCGACCAGGTGGCCCTGCTGGATGGCCAGCAAATCGGCAAACCCGGCTCGTTTGAAAACGGCGTGGCCATGCTGCAATGGATGAGTGGCCGCACCGTGGTGTTTCATTCGGCGTTGGCACTATACAACAGCGCCAGCGGGCGCTTGCAGGAAACCGTGGGCATTACCCACGTCACCCTGCGTCAACTCACCGAGCAGCAAATCCGCAATTATCTGACACGCGAACCAGACGCCCTGCACTGCGCCGGCAGCGCCAAGAGCGAGGGCCTGGGTGGCGCGCTGCTGGAAAAAGTGGAGTCGGACGACCCCAATGCCCTGATCGGCGTGCCGCTGTTCAAGCTGATCAGCATGCTGAACACTGAAGGTGTGGAGATACTGTAATGGCCGGAACCCTGTTTCTCATCCCTGCCCCGCTGGGCGACGAAAACATTGCCTGGCTGCCCGCAGCCGAGGCAGCCAAAGTGCTGCATATCCGCCACTTTGTGGTGGAGGCGGAAAAAACCGCGCGCAAGCATCTGAAAGCGCTGGGCGTGACCACGCCCATCCGCGAGCTGGCGATGAGCACGCTCAACGAACACACCAAGCCTGCCGATGTTGCCGCCCTGCTGACACCGTTGTTGGACGGTGAAGACGTGGGTCTGATTTCCGAAGCCGGCTGCCCGGCAGTAGCCGACCCCGGCGCGCAACTGGTGGCACTGGCGCACGAGCGCGGCATCCGCGTGGCACCGCTGATCGGCCCTTCTTCCATTTTGCTGGCGCTGATGGCCTCCGGGGCCAATGGCCAGTGCTTTGCCTTTCATGGCTATCTGCCGGTAGATGCCACCGAAAAGGCCAAACTGGTAAAGGAGCTGGAACAACGCTCGCGTCAGCGCAATGAAACCCAGGTGTTCATTGAAACACCGTACCGCAACAATGCGCTGCTGCAGCAATTGCGTGAGACACTGGCCCCCAGCACCCGGCTGGCCGTGGCTTGCGACCTGACCCTGCCGACAGAAACCATCGTCAGCCGCCAGGTAAAGGACTGGCCGCAAAACGCGCCGGACTTCCACAAGCGCCCGGCCATTTTCATCCTGCACGCTGCCTGAGAGACCACCCCATGCCCAAGCTGCCGCCGCTGATTCACTCCTTGCTGGATACCGACCTGTACAAGTTCACCATGCTGCAGGCCATCTTGCACCAGTTTCCGGCGGCTTACGGGCAATATGCCTTCCGCTGCCGCAACCAGCCTGACTTTCCGCTGTCGCAGCTGCACAAGGAGCTGGAAGCGCAGCTGGACTGGCTGTGCCAGCTGCAGTTTACCCAGCCGGAACTGGCCTATCTGCGCAGCCTGCGCTTCATCAAGAGCGATTTTGTCGATTATCTGGAACTGTTTCACCTGCAGCGCCGCTTCATTCGGGTGCAGTGTGACGGCGATGCCCTGACCATTCATATCGAAGGGCCGCTGGTGCAGGCCATGTTCTTCGAGATTTTCGTGCTGGCCATCGTCAACGAGCTGTACTTCCGCCGCCTGGACACCCCACAAGTGCGTGAGGAAGGCCAGCGCCGGCTGGATGCCAAGATTGCCACCCTGCTACGTTTCGAGGCGGAAGAAAGTGCCAGCCAGCGTTTTCCGCTACTGATTTCCGATTTTGGCACCCGCCGCCGTTTCAGCCGCGAATGGCAGCAGCAGGTGGTGGAACAACTCAATGCCGCCCTGCCCAAGATTTTCCGTGGCACCAGCAATGTCTGGCTGGCCTGGAAGCTGGGCATCACCCCCATCGGCACCATGGCGCACGAATTCTTCCAGGCCTTCCAGGCATTGGGCGTGCGGCTGCGTGACTTCCAGAATGCGGCGCTGGAAGCCTGGGTACAGGAATACCGTGGAGACCTGGGCATCGCGCTCACCGACGTGGTGTGCATGGACGCCTTCCTGGCGGATTTCGACTTGTACTTTGCCAAGCTGTTTGATGGCCTGCGCCACGACAGTGGCGACCCGATTGAATGGGCAGACAAGGCCATTGCCCATTATCGCAAGCTGCGTATCGATCCTGCCACCAAGATGCTCACCTTCAGCGATGGCCTGAGCGTGGACAAGGCGCTGGAACTGCACCGCCGCTACAGCCCGCACATTCAGGTGAGCTTTGGCATTGGCACTCACTTTACCAATGACATGGGGCTGGAGCCGCTGCAGATTGTGCTGAAGCTGGTGAGCTGCAACGGCCAGCCGGTGGCCAAATTATCCGACAGCCCGGGCAAGACCATGTGCAGCGATGCCACCTTCCTGGCCTATCTGCGCCAGGTGTTCAAGGTGGCAGCGCCAGAGAGTGATTCAGTCGCGCAATAAGGCCAGCAGCGTTGGCCGGGCGTCAGCAGGCAGACGCGCTCCCGCCAGCGCCACCGTGCGCTCGCCCAGCGTCCGGTAGACCGGCTGCAAGTCCGGCGGCAATACCGCCAGATGGCGCGCCACCGTCGCCGCATCGCCACGTACAATCGGCCCGGTCAGTGCCTGCTGCGGCCCCATGCTCAGCGCATTGGCCAGACTGCCCTGCATCAGCGGCCCCAGCAAGGCTGACAACAGCGCCTCATCCACCCCGCCTTGCAAAGCCAACTGACGGGCGATGTCGGTTAGCGTGACCAGATAATTGGATGCCACCGACAAGGCCGCGTGGTAAGCCGCCTTGCCACCAGGGGCCAGCGCAAACGGGCGCGCACCGATGGCTGCGGCAAAGTCCTGCAACAAGGGCAGCGCTGCCGCATCCCCCTCCAGCGCGCACAGGGTGCCAGCGAATTGCTCAACCGCCCGAGCCGGATCGGCAAAGGAAAACGCCGGATGCAGGCTGGCGATATGCGCTCCCACTGCACGCAAGGGTGCCAGTATTTCCGCCTCCGCCGCACCGCTGGCATGAAACACCACCGTGCCCGGCGGTACCACCCCACTGTCAGCCAGGGCATGGGCGGTGGACGCAATGGCATCATCCGGCACCGACAGCAAAACCAAATGCGCAGGCGGCAAGGCTGCCAGTTGACTACAGGCCTGCCCGTCTCCGATAAAACCCACCGCAGTCTGTGCCGAGGCCATGCTGCGCGCCAGGCAGGCCTGCACCCGGTACTTGCCGCTGACAGTCGCCAGCCGCCCCAGCGTACGTCCCAGCTTTCCGACTCCGATGATGTTCAGTTCCTGCATTACCCATCCTCTTTCTTGACACCGCTAGCAGCATGTCTGACGATGCCGTTAGAATAATCCTGCTTAACAGTATTTTACCTGCCACCACGGCAGTCTCGGGGAGTCCCCACCATGAAGCTGGTGATCTTCTTTGGCGTCATCGCCATTGTCCTGCTGTATTTTGTCACCCTGTATAACGCCCTGGTTAATCTCAAGCATGCCGTGGCGCGCAGCTGGGCCAATATCGACGTGCTGCTCAAGCAGCGCCACGACGAACTACCCAAGCTGGTGGAGGTGTGCAAGCAATATGCCCAGTTCGAACAGCAAACCCTCAGCCGGGTGATGGAAGCACGCTCAGCCGTGGCGCAGTATGCCCAAAGCCGCAATATGGAAGGGCTGGGCCACGAGGAGGGCAAACTGCGCGGGCTGATCGGCCAGGTGCTGGCCGTGGCCGAGGCCTACCCGGAACTGAAGGCCGACCAGCAATTTGCCCATCTGGCCGAGCGCATCAGCCAGCTGGAAGACACCATTGCCGACCGGCGCGAGCTATATAACGATGCCGTCAACCTCAACAATGTGCGCATCGAGCAGTTTCCCGATGTGCTGATTGCCCGCCTGTTCAACTTTGCGCCCGCCCGCGCCCTGCAGTTCAGCGCAGCCGAAAAGCGCGATGTCGATCTGGCGCAGCTGTTCCGCCAAGGTTAAGCCATGCAGCAGTGGCTAAGCTGGCAATGGACACGCAATGGCTGGATGGCATTTGGCCTCTACCTGTTGCTGGGCATCGCCGGGCTCAAACTGGGTTTACCGGCTTTCCATCACGCCATTCTTCCCGCCATGCTGGCCTGCGGACTGATTGGCTGGTGGCTGAACTACCGCCGCTACCGGCTGATTGCCGACACCCCCACCGCCCGTGCGGCATCTGCCGCGCTTGGCCATGTCGAACTCTATGGCATAGCCGCCAATCACGACAGTACCGTCAACTACAGTCCCTACTCGGGCCGGCGCTGTGTCTGGTACCGCTGCTGGCGCTACCGCAATGACCGCCAGGCCATCGGCGCCGGTCGTACCCTTGATCCGCTGTCCCTGGATAGTGCCAGCCTCTTGTCAGTCCCGGAATGTAGTGATCAGTCTTTTGTACTGCAGGATGGCAAACAGACGGTCGTCATTCATCCCGAAGGTGCCGAAGTACAGTCACCACACCGCGAAAGTTGGCAGGAGGGAAAGGAAACACTGGTAGAGGAATGGATAGACGAAGGTGACCCGCTCTACGTACTGGGCCAACTGCACAGTCATGGCGGCACGCGCCCCGATCAACAAGCCTTCCGCCAGGATGTTGGCGCCAAACTGAGCGAGTGGAAGCAGGACCAGCCGGCCTTGCTGCGCCGCTTTGATCTGGATGGTAGCGGCCAGATCAGCGAGCAGGAATGGCTGCTGGTACGTGCCGCCGCCGAGCGCGAGGTGCGCCAGCTACACCAGCAATTGGCCGACACCCCCGCTACTTTGCATGTGCGCCAGCCAGAAGACGGCAAACCCTTCCTGATCAACACGCTCCCCCCGCAGCGCGTGGCCAGCAGCTATCGCTGGCGGGCCTGGCTACACGCGCTGGCAGCGCTGCTCAGCTTCCTGGCCTGGCTGCATGGTGGCAGCGCCGACTGACGCTGCGCTCAATGCATGATGCATGACAAGGCAATTCCACTTATCATGAATCCAGCCAGGCTCACCAGATGCTGGTCATCACATACGCCAACCAGACTGCGCCGGATGAAGATGAACCAGAGCACCGACAATCACAGCAAGCACAAGAGCGCCATAGCGCCAGGAGACCGCCATGATCCGCCTGATTTATTCCAGCGCCCTCAATCCTGCCTATGCGGTGCAGGAACTACACGGCCTGCTGGATAGCTACCGTGCGCGCAACCAGCGCCTGGGCATCAACAGCCTGTTATTGCTGATGAACAAGGATTTCCTGCAAATGCTGGAGGGCGAGGAAGCTGCGGTGGACGAGCTGTTCGAATTCATCCAGCACGATCAGCACCACCTGCAGCTCACCCTGCTGTCGCGTGAAACGGTGAGCGAACCCAGCTTTCCCAATCAACCGCTGATTTTTGTCGATACCGAAGAGCTGGCGCACAAGCTGGGACATCCGGTGCACCTGAGCAATATTGCTCCGCACGGTGAGCTGGACCATGCCGAGCGCGCCAAGCGCTTTGTGCTGGAGTTCATCAACGGCAAGTGGCACCACCACCTGCCCAATGGTCAAAACCCGCAAGTGGTACACCGCCGCTAGCACCCTCCCGCATCGAAAAAGGCTGCCTCAGGGCAGCCTTTCTTGTTTTCCCTACCCGCAGCAATGCAATACCTAGCTGGCAGCAGCCTGCAGCGCCTGATCCACATCGGCCAGGATGTCGTCGATATGCTCGATGCCGATGGACAGGCGGATCAGCTCCGGACGCACACCAGCCTTGAGCTGCTCTTGCGGCGACAGCTGGCGGTGGGTGGTGGACGCCGGGTGGCAAGCCAGGCTCTTGGCATCGCCAATATTCACCAGCCGGGTCACCAGTTGCAGCGCATCGATAAAGCGGCCACCCGCCTCGATACCGCCCTTGATGCCGAAGGACAGAATGCCCGATGCGCGGCCACCCATATATTTGTCCACCAGCGGCTTGCTGGGGCTGCCCGGCAGTGCGCCATACTCCACCCACTCCACCGACGGATGCGCCTGCAAACGCTCGGCCACTTTCAGCGCGTTGTCGCAGATACGATCCAGGCGCAGCGCCAGGGTTTCGATGCCCTGCAGGATCAGGAAGGCATTAAACGGCGAGATGGCAGCACCCATATTGCGCAGCGGCACCACGCGGGCACGGGCGATATAAGCTGCCGGGCCCAGTGCCTCGACATAGTTGACGCCGTGGTAGCTGACATCCGGCGTATTCAGGCGCACAAAACGCTCTTTATGTTCACCCCAAGGGAATTTGCCGGAATCGACAATAATGCCACCGATGCTGGTGCCGTGACCGCCCAGGTATTTGGTGAGGCTGTGCACCACGATATCCGCGCCATGCTCGAAGGGGCGGCACAGATAGGGAGACGGCACGGTATTGTCCACAATCAGCGGCAGGCCGTGCTGGTGGGCTTCTGCGGCGAAGGCGGCAAAGTCCACCACATTGCCCAGCGGGTTACCTACGGATTCGCAGAACACCGCCTTGGTTTTGCCATCCACCAGCTTGCTGATGGAGGCCGGGTCCTTGTAGTCGATGAAACGTACTTCTATGCCCAGCTGCGGGAAGGTGTGGGCAAACAGATTATAAGTACCGCCATACAGCGTGCTGGTGGCAATGATGTTGTCACCCGCCTCGGCAATGGTCTGGATGGCGTAGCTGATGGCGGCCATGCCGGATGCCACCGCCAATGCACCAATGCCGCCTTCCAGCGCAGCCACGCGCTTTTCCAGCACATCGGTGGTGGGGTTCATGATGCGGGTGTAGATATTGCCCTGCACCTTGAGGTCAAACAGGTCTGCACCGTGCTGGGTGCTGTCAAAGGCATAGCTGGTGGTTTGATACAGCGGCACCGCCACCGCCTTGGTGGTGGGGTCCGGGCTGTAGCCGCCGTGCACGGCCAGGGTTTCCAGTTTCATCTTCTTCTCTCCTGTGGCTTTACGCCTGTTGCATATCGCACTAACCATACCGTCAGCAGGGAAAGAAGCCAAGCCGGATTTCCTGCAAAGCTTATGCAAAAACCGGCATGAAAATGCAAATGGCCGGTGCAGCAAGCACCGGCCAGACGGACAAGGCCGTGAAGAAGGAAGGACTAGATCGCAGGCAAGGATTGGCCGGGGGCCATGCCGGCCAGTACACGTTCAAACGGCTGGCGAAAACGGCTGGAAACATAAGGAGCCAGGAAGTACAGCAGGCTCAGGCAGCCTTCGCGTGCTACGGTTTGCGCTTCTTGCGGGCATTTGGCAATGTCGGGGCGGGCAATCCAGCCGGTTTGCAACAGCTGGAAATTGCGCGCCAGAAAGCCGATCTGTACGTCGTCGCCTTCCAGCATGCCCTGATCGCGCAGCTTGAAGAACAACTTTTCCACGCCACGGCTGATCAGCCCGGCTTCGATCTTGCTATAGCTTTCCCGCAGCGACTGATTGACAGAAAACAGGCTGGAAATGCTTTGCGGAATAAAACGGAATGTCCACAAATGCTGCAGCACCTTATCCAGCAGGCTCACCAGTCCTTCGATGGACGTGGCCACGCTTAGCTCACCGGCCGCGCTCAGGTAATCGGCCATCCCCTTGGCGTAGCGCCGGTACAGCTCGTTGATGATGTCTTCCTTGCAGGCAAAGTGATAATACAGATTGCCGGTACTGATATTCAGATAGCGCGCGATATGGTTGGTCGTGACGCTGCGCTCGCCCTGCTGGTTGAACAGCTGCAAGCTGGCTTCGACAATGCGGTCGAAGGTTGGACTTTTGCTTTCTTTGCGACTCATGGCAGGTTTCTTTCCCCGGTGCAAGCTGGCGGAATGCAACCTTCCGCTACCCGCTGCGTCTGTGATCGACAAACACCCGCCCATAATACCGCAAGCGGCCCTTGCCAGCATCCCGCGCACCAATCCAGCGGCCTGAACATACAAAAAGGCAGCACCAGGCTGCCTTTGTCATCCTTGCCGACAGCAAGGGTCTACTGCACGTTTACCGTGGCAAAGTTAACCCGGCCAAACGGGTTGGCCACAAAACCGGTTACTTCCTTGCGCTCCAGCACATAGGCGGTGGGGTGAGCCAGCGGCAGCCACAGGGCCTGATCGCTGATCAGCTTTTGCGCCTGCAGGTACAGCTTGCTGCGCTGGGCAAAGTCGCTGGTTTTCTTGCCGTCGCTAATCAGCTTGTCCAGTTTCGGGTTGCAGTAGCGGGCAAAGTTGGTACCGGACTGTACTGCCGCGCAGGAAAACTGCGGGGTGAGGAAGTTGTCCGGGTCGCCATTATCCCCGGCCCAGCCCATGAACAAGAGATCATGCTCGCCAGCCTTGCCGCGCTTGATCAGCTCGCCCCACTCGATCACCTTGATCTGCGCCCGAATGCCCACTTTGGCCAGATCGGCCTGGAGCAGTTCGGCCCCGGCCTTGGGATTGGGGTTAAGCGTGCTGCCGCTGGGGCGCACCCACAGCGTGGTATCAAAACCATTGGAGAAACCCGCCTGCGCCAGCAGTTTTTTCGCGCGGGTCAGGTCTTGCGGGTAGGGCTTTACGCTCTTGTTATAGCTCCAGGTATTGGGTGGATAAGGCAGCGTGGCGGCCGTGGCCGTGCCATCGAACACGGTTTTCAGATAGGAGGTCTTGTCGAAGGCTAGGTTCACCGCCTGGCGTACCAGCACATTATCAAAGGGCTTGTGCTGGCTGTTGATGGCGACAAAGGCTGTCATGAAAGCCGGCGTGGACAGCACGCGGATCTTGCTGTCGCCCTGCACCGCCAGTACGTCTTGCGGCTTGGCGGACAAGGCCAGCTGGCACTCACCGGCTTTCAGCTTTTGTACCCGCACCGTGGCATCGGGCGTAATGGCATACACCAGTGCCGCCACCTTGGGTTTGCCACCCCAGTAAGCCGGGTTGGGCTGGTAACGCACAACGCTGTCTTTCTGGAAGCTGCGGAACACAAAGGGCCCGGTGCCGATGGGCTTGCTGTTGAGTTCGGCCTGCTTGCCGGCAGCCTGCAACTGCGCGGCGTATTCGGCAGAGTAAATGGAAGCAAAGCCCATGCTGAGCGTGGACAGGAAGGTGGCTTCCGGATAGTTCAGCTCAAAGCGCACGGTGTTGTCGTCCACCTTGCTGACCGCCTTGATCAGCTTGGGCAGCTGCATGGACTGGGCATGCGGATAGCCATTGGCGGCGGTTTTGTACCAGGGGTGTTCCGGGTTGAGCATGCGCTGAAAACTGAACACCACGTCGTCGGCATTCAGTTTGCGCGTAGGCTTGAAGTAATCGGTGCTGTGAAAAGCCACGCCCGGACGCAGCTTGAAGGTGTAGCTGAGGCCATCGGCGCTCACCTGCCAGCTGCTGGCCAGGCCGGGCAGCAGTTTATGCGCGGAGGCATCGTATTCCACCAGCCGGTTCATCAGCACGTCGGCCGAGGCATTGGTGGTGACCAGCGAGTTGTACTGCACCACGTCAAAGCCTTCAGGATTGGCATCGGTACAAACGGTAAGCGGCTTGGCAGCCAGCACCAGCGGGCTGGCCAGCAGCAATGCTGGCAACAGGGGGCGTAGATTCATCTTGGTCTCCGTGCGGGGGAAGGCCGTCATCATGCGGGGCCCCGGCTGGGCATCAGCTTAAGGGAAGATGCGGAAAAATAGAATGACACATTCCCGCTAAGCTTATTCGCCTTGCTGTTTCAACCGGTATTGCAGACTGCCAGGCTCAGACCGTTGCGATGCTGTGTTCCAGCAATTCGTTGAAATGCCGCAGCGACAACGGTCGGCTGCACAGATAACCCTGATACTGCTGGCAACCTTGCTGGCGCAGCCAGTCCAGTTGGGCGTGGGTTTCCACCCCTTCGGCCACCATGGCCAGCTTCAGAATGCGGCACAAGCTGGTGATCAGCTCTGGGATAGCCGAACGTTGCGGCAGGCCGGAAATAAAGGAACGGTCGATCTTGAGGGTATTGAGCGGGTAGTTTTGCAGATAGGCCAGGTTGGAATAACCGGTGCCAAAATCGTCGATGGCAATGGCAAAACCCATGGCCTGCAGTGAGGCCAGGGTGTCCATTGTATGCTGGTCGTGCCCCAGCAGCAGGGACTCGGTGATTTCCAGCTCGATGCTGGCAGCGGAGCATGTGCTGTCCTGCAGAATCTGTTGCAAGCTAGCGGGCAACTCCGGGTCGGCAAACTGACTGGCTGACAGATTTACCGATACTTGCAAGGACCTGCCCTGCCGTTGCCAGCGCACCAGCTGGCTGGCAACCTGGGCCAGAATTTGCCGGTCCAGCTCGCGAATCAGGCCGCTTTCTTCGCAAGCCGGAATGAAACTGTCCGGAAACAACAGCCCTCGTTCTGGATGCCGCCAGCGTGCCAGCGCCTCGGCACCAACGATGTCGCCACTAAAGCAGTCGACACGCGGCTGATAGAAGGCTTCAAACTCGCCATTTTCCAGGCCACGGCGAATCTCGTACTCCAGCGCCAGGCGCGAACGGGCGCGGGCATCCATTGCCTCATCATAAAAATGGATGCCATTGCGCCCGGCCTCCTTGGCGCTGTACATGGCCAGATCCGCGTGGCGCATGTGGCTTTGTACATCGTCGGCACCATCGGCACACAGGCTGATGCCCACCGAGGCTGTCAGTTGCACGTCCTGGCCGTGCAGCCACAGTGGCCGTGCCAGCGTCTCAACAATATCCGCCGCCAATCGGGCTGCCTCGTCCTTGACCTGTGGTGCGCACAGCAACAGCAAAAATTCGTCCCCGCCCTGCCGGGCCAGTTGCTGACCGGGCTGCAGCAGGGTTTTCAAACGCTCGCTCATCTGCACCAGCAGCAAGTCGCCAAAACCATGACCCAGACTGTCATTGACATTCTTGAATCGATCCAGATCAATACACAGCAAGGCAACTTCCAGCCCTTGTTCGCGGGCCTGCTGTAGCAAGGCCGGGTAATTCTGCTGTACGAAGTTGCGGTTGGGCAGGCCGGTCAGGATGTCATGCATGGCCAGATGGCTGGCGCGTGCCTCAGCCTCCTTCAGTTCGCTGACATCCATCTCACTGACCAACAGGGCGTTCTGACCGGTAGCCGCATCCTGGCAATGGCGGGCTGATACTTCATGCCAGCGCTCGCCCTGCCGGGTGAGCACCCGTGCCACCAGCCGTCCTCGGCCATGCTCGCCCAGCTGTTGCTGCAGCGCGGCCAGATCCGCCGGATCGACAAAGCGTGATTGCCAGCATTCGGCTGGGTCCAGCACATGCTTGCGCGCGCTGGGGTTGCGATACAGGGGTTGGCCATCGGCCTGGTACAGCGTGATGAAGACGGGAGAGTGCAGCAGCGCTTCGGCACTGCGCAGGGTGTCCGGATCAGCCTGCAATTCACCCAGCGCTTCACATAGCATCAGCATGCGCCCCTGATGGCGCAGGCCGCTGAATACCACTTGCAAGCTACGCGGGTGGCCGTTCGGGTAGAGTGTCCAGGTCTCGGAAAATGCCATGTCATGGCTGATGAAGTCGCTTTGGTACTGCAGCAAGCGGCGCGAAACCGAATCGGACATATCCAGCCCCATATCGCGGGCACACAAGGCTTCCAGGCTTTCCGCCTCCCACACTGCCAGGGCATGCTGGTTGGCCCAGAACACGCGCCGCTCATCGATATCAAACACCCATACCGGATGGCGCAGCTTTTCCAGCAAGGCAAAGCGCGCCATGGTTTCCGTGGGGAAAGGTACTGCATCGTGCTTCATATCGACTTTCGACCTATCCCAATATGAATTGAGCTGCCATGACAATGCTTCCATCAGCTGAGTGCCATCAATGAGCCGGTCATTCTAGCAATCCTCCATCGTTTTTTAAGCTTTTAGCTTAAAATAAATCTTATTTCTTTAATGACTGCTCATAATTTGGGCAATATTCACCGTGGGCAGCGTAACGGCCACTATAGGGCGCACTCCCAATTAGAGTCTTTGCTCCATCGCAAACATCGGTATAAAAAAGAAAACCCCCGTCCAAGACGGGGGTTATGGTCACGGTGTGCAGTATCAGTCCCGCCAGCTGGCAGACTGATGCCGACATGGTGCTGGCTTACAGATAGCTATCCGTGCTGGGGCAGCTGCACACCAGATTTCGGTCGCCGTATACGTCGTCGATACGGTTCACGCTCGGCCAGAACTTGTTCTCCAGCACATACGGCAGCGGGAACAGGCCGGTTTCACGGCTGTACGGACGCTCCCAGTCGCCAGCGATGTCAGCCTTGCTGTGCGGTGCATTGCGCAGCGGGTTGTTATCTGCCGGCCATGTGCCGTTCTGCACCTGGTCGATTTCCTGACGGATGGCGGTCATGGCAGCGATGAAGCGGTCCAGTTCGGCCTTGGGTTCGGATTCGGTCGGCTCGATCATCAGCGTGCCCGGCACCGGGAAGCTCATGGTCGGGGCGTGGAAGCCGTAGTCCATCAGGCGCTTGGCCACGTCCACTTCGGTCACGCCACTGGCGGCCTTGAGCGGACGCAGGTCGATGATGCACTCATGTGCCACACGGCCATTGGCACCGGTATACAGCACCGGGAAGTGCTCACCCAGCTTCTTGGCCATGTAGTTGGCGGACAGCAATGCGTTTTCGGTGGCGGCCTTCATGCCCTCGGCACCCATCATGCGGATATACATGAAGGAGATGGGCAGGATGGAAGCCGAGCCGAACGGCGCAGCGGACACCGCAGTCTGACCGGCCACCGCGCCCGGCACTTCAGCCACCACGTGGTTGGCCATGAACGGGGCCAGATGCGCTTTCAGGCCGATGGGACCCATGCCCGGGCCGCCACCGCCGTGCGGGATGCAGAAGGTCTTGTGCAGGTTCATGTGCGACACGTCGGCACCGATATCGGCCGGACGGCACAGGCCTACCTGGGCATTCAGGTTGGCACCGTCCATATACACCTGGCCACCATGGCTGTGAATGATGTCGCAGATTTCGCGGATCGGTTGTTCAAACACACCGTGGGTGGACGGATAGGTAATCATCAGTGCCGCCAGGTTGGCAGAATGCTGCTCGGCCTTGGCCTTGAGGTCGGCCACGTCGACGTTGCCGGATTCATCACACTTCACCACCACTACCTGCATATTCATCATCTGCGCGGTAGCCGGGTTGGTACCGTGGGCGGATTGCGGAATCAGGCAGATATTGCGCTGAGCTTCACCACGCGCTTCGTGATAGCGGCTGATGGCCAGCAGGCCAGCGTACTCGCCCTGCGCGCCGGAGTTGGGCTGCATGGAGATGGCGTCAAAACCGGTGATGGCTTTCAGCTGGGTTTGCAGGTCGTCAATCAGTTGCAGGTAACCGGCAGCCTGATCGCGCGGGGCAAACGGGTGCATATTGGCGAATTCCGGCCAGGTGATGGGAATCATCTCGCTGGTGGCATTCAGCTTCATGGTGCAGCTGCCCAGCGAAATCATCGAGTGATTCATCGCCAGGTCGCGGTTTTCCAGCTTCTTCAGGTAGCGCAGCATCTCGTGCTCGCTGTGGTGGGTGTTGAACACCGGGTGGGTGAAGAAGGCGGATTCACGCTTGAGGCCGGCCGGGATGGCATCGGCAGCGGCAGCATCCAGCGCAGCGATGTCGGCATCCTTGCCGGTGAACAGCTTGATCAGCGCGGCCAGATCAGCCTCGGTGGCGGCTTCATGGAAGGCCACGCCCAGCACGGTGGCGGACACGCGACGCAGGTTGTAACCGGCAGCCAGGGCGGCGGCGTAGATGGCGTCGGCATTGGCCGCTTCCACCTGTACCGTGTCGTAGAAACGGTCGAATACCAGCTTGCCACCGGCGCTCTTCACCGCATGGGCAAAGATGGCAGCCAGACGGTGGATGCGGCTGGCAATGCGCTTGACGCCTTCGGCACCGTGGTACACCGCGTACATGCCGGCGATATTAGCCAGCAGTACCTGGCTGGTACAGATATTGGAGTTGGCCTTTTCGCGGCGGATGTGCTGCTCGCGGGTTTGCAGCGCCATGCGCAGCGCGGTCTTGCCCTTGGCATCCACCGACACACCGATGATGCGGCCCGGCGCCGAGCGCTTCATTTCATCCTTGAAGGCAAAGTAGGCAGCGTGCGGGCCACCATAGCCCATCGGCACGCCAAAGCGCTGGGTGTTGCCAATGGCCACGTCAGCGCCCATTTCGGCCGGGGACTTCAGTGCCACCAGCGCCATGATGTCGGCAGCCACCACGGCCACACCACCCTTGGCCTTGACGGCGGCAATGTAGGGGGTCAGGTCGAACAGGTCGCCCGCTTCGCCCGGATACTGGAACAGCGCGCCGAAGTAGTCGCCATTGCCAGCCTGTTCCGGATGGCCGGAAACCAGCTCGAAACCGAAGTACTTGGCACGGGTCTTCATCACGTCCAGGGTTTGCGGCAGTACGCGGCTGTCGACAAAGAACTGCTCGGACTTGCTCTTGGACACGCGGCGCGCCATGGCCATGGCTTCAGCGGCGGCAGTGGCTTCGTCCAGCAGCGAGGCATTGGCCATTTCCAGACCGGTCAGGTCCATCACCATTTGCTGGTAGTTCAGCAGTGCTTCCAGACGACCCTGGGCGATTTCAGCCTGGTACGGGGTGTAAGCGGTATACCAGCCCGGATTTTCCAGCACATTGCGCAGGATGACGGTGGGGGTCAGCACCGGGTAGTAACCCAGGCCGATGAAAGACTTGTTGACGATGTTGCGGCTGGCCACATCTTTGAGCGCAGCCAGGGCTTCGGCTTCCGGCACCGGGGACGGCAGATCCAGCGCACGGTTCAGGCGAATGTCGGCCGGCAGGGTCTGGGCCACCAGATCGTCCAGCGAGGCAGCACCGATTTCGGCCAGCATCTCGCTGCGCTCGGCATCGGAAGGCCCGATATGGCGGGCAATGAATTCGTTTCGATTAAACAGGGAAGCAAGAGTCATGGTGGGTGTCCGGTAATGAAGAGCAGAACCAGAGAATCCATTCAAGATCTAGCGAGCTAGAGCGAGACAAGGCGAAAACGGCTGAGGAAGCGGAATTTACACAGAGTAAATGAGCATTCCGAAGATGTTTTTAACGCAGTATCGCCGAAGCGCAGCAGATATTGAGCGGGTTCTGAAAGTGAAAAAGCCCCGCGATGGTCAGCATCACGAGGCTTTTACAACGTGCAATCAGGCGCCGATTTCCTTGGCGTAGCCAGCGGCATCCAGCAGGCTGTCCAGATCAGCGGCATTGGCCGGCTTGATCTTGAAGAACCAGCCAGCGCCATAGGGCTCGCTGTTGGCCAGTTCGGGCGCGGCTTCCAGTTCGGCGTTCACTTCCAGCACTTCACCGGCGATCGGAGCGTATACGTCGGAAGCGGCTTTTACCGATTCCACCACACCGGCTTGTTCTTCAGCAGCCAGCTTGGCACCCACTTTCGGCAGCTCGACAAACACGATGTCGCCCAGCAGCTCTTGTGCATGTTCGGTAATGCCTACGGTAACGGAACCGTCGGCTTCCAGACGCAGCCATTCGTGGCTGGCAACGTATTTCAGTTCGGCAGGGATATTGCTCATGGATTGAATCTCCTCGGATTGGTTGAACCGTTACTGGAGCGGGAAACGGCAAGCCAGCGACAAGGGCTGGCTAGCTGTATTCCGGCTCGCTGTTATTCGAAAACTTTCTTGCCGTTGCGCACGAACGGCATCTTCACCACGCGGACAGCGGTGAGCGTACCACGCAAATCCACCTGTGCGTCGGCACCGGTTGCAGCCGGTACACGGGCAATGGCGATGGAGTGCTTGAGGGTGGGCGAGAAGGTGCCGCTGGTGATAATGCCCTCACCCACGCCTTCCACCACCACTTTCTGGCCTTCACGCAGCACGCCACGGCCTTCCAGCACCAGGCCCACCTGCTTCATCGGCACACCGGCGGCCTTTTGGGCTTCCAGTGCCTTGCGGCCGATAAAGTCACGGCTGGCCGGTTCCCAGGCAATGGTCCAGCCCATGCCGGCTTGCAGCGGGGACACGGTTTCGTCCATATCGTGGCCGTACAGATTCATACCAGCTTCCAGGCGCAGGGTGTCACGCGCGCCCAGGCCGATGGGGGCCACGCCAGCGGCTACCAGCTGATTGAAGAAGTTGATGGCTTCAGCGGCCGGAATCATGATTTCCAGGCCGTCCTCACCGGTATAGCCGGTTCGGGCAAAGAACCAGTCGCCTGCAGGCAAGCCCTGGAATACCTTGAGTGATTGAATGGCGTCGGCCAGTTGCGGCTTGACCGCACAGACCTTGGCAATGGCATTGGGGCCTTGCACGGCCAGCATGGCCAGGTCGCGACGCACATTGAGGGAGACATCAAAACCGGCCTTGTGGCTGTCCATCCAGGCCAGGTCTTTATCGGTGGTACCGGCATTCACCACCATGCGGTAGCCGTAGGACGTCAGGTAGACAATCAGGTCGTCCACCACGGTGCCGTCTTCGGTCAGCATGCCGGAATACAGCGCCTTGCCTTCGAAGGGCAGCTTGGCCACATCGTTGGCAATCAGCTGTTGCAGCCAGGCTTTGGCATCGGCACCGCTGATGTCGATGACCGTCATATGGGACACATCGAACATGCCGGCGTCGCTGCGCACGATCTCATGTTCCTTCAGCTGGGAGCCGTAATGGATGGGCATTTCCCAACCGGCGAAATCAACCATCTTGGCGCCGGCGGCGACATGAGCGTCAAACAGGGGGGTACGTTTCGGGGCCGTCATCTGTGCGTCCTTGCAAAGGGGGTGTTTTGCCTGTCTTGGTACAACACCCCTCTGTCCTGACACCTGAGATTTTCCGGCGGGCGTTTTCAGCCGCCGTTAGCCCCTTCGGTGGCTGCCTACGCGGGCAGCGCTCTCCAGAGTAAAGCAGATACGTGATATCCGATGATGCAGTCCTTTTGCCTGAGCGATTGCGGGTGCGCTTGCGCCTTCGGCGGTGGCCGCGATTGGCCACTCTCTCCTGCATGATGGGGGCGATTATCGTTGCAGATAAAGACAAAGGCAAGCCAAGAATATCTTCACGCGAAGTGATCTATCCTGTTGTTTTTTCATTATTTTCACAACCGAAAAAATACGAATAAAAATAATGTCACAATTCATTCGCTATTGATCAGGCATAACAAAAGGGCTGCCGCAGCAGCCCTTGTTGTTCAACACCTCACCTACCCTTCAGCCAACGTCACAACGCCGC